>JAUWMD010000314.1 GCA_030613345.1 Candidatus Krumholzibacteriota bacterium | reverse complement strand
ACGAAGCACCTGGCCAGCAGGGGCATGGCCACCTACGTACCGTTCGACGAGATCGACAAGGCTCCCGAGGAGCGCGAGCGCGGGATCACGATCGCGACGGCTCACGTGGAGTACGAGACAGAGAACAGGCACTACGCGCATGTGGACTGTCCCGGGCATGCCGATTACATCAAGAACATGATCACCGGTGCGGCGCAGATGGACGGGGCGATCGTGGTGGTCTCGGCCGCCGACGGGCCGATGCCGCAGACGAGGGAGCACATTCTTCTGGCGCGCCAGGTGAACGTGCCCTACCTGGTGATCTACATGAACAAGGTCGACATGGTCGACGATCCCGAGCTTCTCGACCTTGTGGAGCTCGAGGTCAGAGAGCTTCTGAGCGAGTACGACTTCCCCGGCGATGATATACCGATCATTCGGGGCAGTGCTCTGAAGGCGCTGGAGAGCGATGACGCCGACAGCGAGGATGTCAAGAGCATCTGGGAGCTGATGGATGTTGTTGACAGCTACATTCCCACGCCGGAGCGTGATCTGGACAAGCCGTTCCTGATGCCGATCGAGGACGTGTTTTCGATCACCGGGCGCGGCACGGTGGGCACCGGTCGTATCGAGCGCGGCATCGTGAAGGTGGGCGAGGCTGTCGAGATAGTGGGGATCAGGGATACGCAGAAGACGGTTGTAACAGGTGTGGAGATGTTCCGCAAGCTGCTCGACGAGGGTATGGCTGGCGACAACGTCGGTCTGCTTCTTCGCGGAATGGAGAAGGACAAGCTCGACCGCGGTATGGTCGTGGAGAAGCCGGGCTCTGTTACGCCTCACCTGAAGTTCAAGGCGAGGGTGTACGTGCTGAAGAAGGAGGAAGGAGGGCGTCATACGCCGTTTTTCAACGGATACCGTCCGCAGTACTACTTCAGGACGACGGATGTTACGGGAGTGGCGACGCTTCCTGAAGGGACCGAGATGGTCATGCCCGGCGATGATGTGGAGCTCTACATCGAGCTTATCACGCCGATAGCTATGGAGAAGGAACTTCGGTTTGCGATCCGTGAGGGCGGCAGGACCGTCGGCGCGGGCGTCGTGACCGAGATCATAGAATAGCGGGGACTGGTCAAGATGAGAGATCTGGTGATACTTGCATGCGGCGAGTGCAAGAACAGGAACTACACGACGACGAAGAACAAACGTCTGCATCCGGACAGGCTCGAGCACAAAAAGTACTGTCCATTTTGCCGCAAGCACACAAAGCACAAGGAAACGCGCTAGAACCTGCGTTTTGAAACGGCGGACGCGGCCCGTTGGCGCTGCCCTGCGCAACGGCGCGGGTAAGAGGTCCGTCATGTTACCGTCCAGGAACGGAGAACCGTATGTTCGAGAAGATCAGGAAGTTTCTCAGCGAAATAGTGGCCGAGATGAAGAAGGTGACATGGCCCACTCGCGAGGAACTGAAAGAGTCGACCAAGCTCGTAATCATAGCAACCTTCGTGATGACTCTGTTCGTCGGCCTGGTGGATCAGATCCTCTCGCTGATAATCAGACGACTCCTTGGATGGTGACCTGAGCTGTTCATGCAGACGGGATAAACACGATGAACGAGGATACTACCAGAGAAAAGGGGTCTGAAGAGGCCCCGGAGGAGGCGGGCGCCGCCATGACGGAGAAGCCTTCCGAAGAGGAAGAGGCCGCCGTCGAGGTCGGCGATGCCCAGCAGGAGGAATCGACGGAGGCTCCCGAAGCCGAGGAGACCGCTTCCATCTCCGAGGAAGAGGCGATGCCCGTTGACGAGGGGGAGAAAAGCGGCGACGAGGCGCCGGAAGAGACCCCCGAACCCGTAGATACCGGGACCCCGCAGGCGGAGGTCGCGGTGGCGGAGGACGGCGCCGATGTGGAAGGCGCCGGTACCGGCTCGAAGAAGATGCGCTGGTACGTCCTTCACACCTACTCCGGCCGCGAGGCCAAGGTCCGGGATACAATCGAGCGCCTGATCAGGGCTTCCGAGATGGAAGACCGGTTCGGCAAGGTTCTCGTAGCCACCGAAGAGGTGGCTGAGATGAAGAAGGGCAAAAAGACCGTTTCGAAACGGAAACTCTTTCCCAGCTACATCCTCATAGAGATGGAGATGACGAACGAGACGTGGAGTCTCATAGAAAATGTCCCCGGCGTGACTCATTTCGTCGGCGGGGGCAAGAAGCCGTTCCCCATGCCGAAGAAGGAAGTCGACAGGATCCTGGGCCGGATAGAGAAGAAAGAGGGGATCATCCCCGAGGTGCCTTTCACGATAGGCGAGCATGTCAGCGTGATCGACGGCCCCTTCTCGGAATTCCCCGGCATCGGCGACGAGATTAATCCGGAAAGGGGAAAGCTGAAGGGCCTCGTAAGCATTTTCGGACGTGAGACTCCGGGCGAGCTCGATTTCCTTCAGGTCAAACCTCTCTAGGGCAGACCACCGGAACGAGGGCGCTCCGTTAATCAATACAGGAGCAGAAGATCCTATGGCTAAGAAGTCGAAG
>JAUWMD010000063.1 GCA_030613345.1 Candidatus Krumholzibacteriota bacterium | reverse complement strand
CGCGAAAATCGGGGAAGTTCAGCCCGGCGTCGGCCGAAAGGATACCGACAACGGTGACGTTCGGGTAGTGATGCCCCTTCGCGACCATCTGGGTGCCGAGGAGGATGTCCGCTCCTCCGGCGGCGAACCTCTCGAGTATGTCCGAATGCCCGCTTTTTCCCATCGTCGTGTCCAGGTCCATCCTGAGGATCCTGGCGCCGGGGAGGAGGTTGACCAGGTCCGATTCGACCTTCTGCGTCCCACCGCCGAGACGGACGAACCCGTACGACCCGCATTCCGGGCACTTCTCCGGGGTCCCGCCGCTGTACCCACAGTAATGGCAGACGAGCCTGCCCCCCCTGCTGTGCCACGTGAGGGATATCGAGCAGTTCGGGCAGCTCCCGATCCACCCGCATTTCGGGCACTGGAGATAGTTTGCGAACCCCCTGCGGTTTATCAGGACTATCGCCTGCCTCCCCGCCGAGACGCAGGCGTCGAGGGCGTCGAGAAGGATCTCCGATATCCCCCAGCGTTTCTTCCTCATGTCTACGATCTCGACAGGAGGAAGCTTCCCCGCGCCGGGACGGTCGGGGAGGACAAACCTCTTAACCGGTCCGTCCATCGATCCATACCACGATTCGAGAGACGGCGTGGCCGAGCCGCTGACCATTACGGCATTCTCCGCACGCGCCCTGAACTCCGCGACGTCCACCGTGTTGTAGTGGGGCTTTTCCTTCTGTTTGAAAGACGAGTCCTGCTCTTCGTCGACGACGATCATCCTGAGGTTCCTGACCGGTACGAATACGGCGGAGCGCGCGCCGATCACCACGTCGACCCTCCCCGCGGCGGCATCCCTCCATATCGAGGCCCTCTGGGGCCCTGTGATCCTGCTGTGGATGACGGCCACCCTTTCCCCGAACCTCCTGCGGAAACGGGCCGTCGTCTGTGGAACAAGTGATATCTCGGGGATCAGCACTATCGCACCACCGCCGGCTGCCAGGACCTCCTCGATGCTCCTGAGGTAGATCTCGGTCTTTCCGCTGCCGGTGACGCCGTAGATGAGAAAGCGCGAGAACTCTCTCCTGCCGATCGAACCGGAGATACCCGCGAATGCCTTCTGCTGATCGGCGGTCAACTCCGGGCGGTGCTCCTCCTCGGGAAACATCGAATCGTTCGATAGAGAAGCGGCCTTCCTCCCCTTTCCTTTCAACGATGCGGGGAGTATCGCCCTGAGGACCTCGCCGAGTGAATGGACGTAACGCCCGGACATCCACCGGGCCAGGTCGATGAGGACGGGCGTTATCATCGGTTCCTCGTCGATCAGCGCGGCGATCTTTTTCAGCTTGAATCCCCCGGGGGGTTCGGAGTGGGTCGAAATGACGTAACCGGTCATCCGCCTGCGCCCGAAGGGCACCATCACGCGGCTCCCCGGAGCGAGCGAGCCGATCATCTCTTCCGGGACCATATAGGTAAAAGTCCCGTCCACGGGGACGGGAAGCGCGACCTCGGCATAGCCGTGTATTTCGCGGCGCGTCGTCATGACGGAGCGGATTATATGACGCGGCGGCCGCTCCGGGCAACCGGGAATAGCCATCTCGGATGGCTATCTCTAATGCTATCTCGAGCCGACGAGCAGCTGGTGGATCCTGTCCACGAGCTTGTTCGGACTGAACGGCTTGATGATATAGTCTGTGGCGCCGACCTCGTAGCCGAGCCTCTTGTCGATGTCCCTGCCCTTGGCGGTCAGCAGGACAACGGGGATACCCTTGGTCAGGGGATTGGCCTTGAGTATTCGGCATGCCTCGTACCCGTCGATCTTCGGCATCATGATGTCGAGGATGATCAGGTCGGGCTGTTCGCGGCGCGCCTTATCTATCGCCTCTTCGCCGTTCGCCGCCGTGATGACTTCGTACCCTTCCGCCCCGATGCTGAACTCGAGTATCTGCGTGATGTTTACCTCGTCGTCCACGACGAGGATCTTGCCCTTCGCCATCAACTGTCCTCCTTGACTGCTGCAACTGTCTCTTCCTGTTCTGTCTCTTTAGCCTCGAGCTCCTTCTCGAATGCGTCGAACACGAGCTCGCACCTGTCGTCCCTCGCGCCCAGGTCGTGAAGCGATTTCACGAACGCCCCGACCACCTTCGGGTCGAACCTCGTCCCGGCGCCCTGGATTATCTCGTTCTTCGCCTCGTCCATCGAGAAGCACCGGCGGTACGGTCCGGGCATTATCAGCGCCCTGAAGGAATCGACCACGTTGATGATCCTCGATTCTATCGATATCTCGTCTTTCATCAGCCCCGCCGGATAACCGCTGCCGTCGTAATTCTCGTGGTGGCTGCGGACCATTCTCATTATCCTCTCGTCGAGCCCCATCGGGGAAAGGAGCGAGTATCCGAGGTCGGGATGCTCCCTGAGCTTGTCCCATTCCTTCTCGTTGAGGCTCTCCTTCTTCACCCTGAGCGATCTCGGGATCTTCATCATGCCGAGATCGTACATGCTCATCCCCATCCTCAGTGCGGTCAGCGATTTCTCGTCGAGATTCAGCCTGCGCGCGACGGACATGGCGATCATGGTGAAGTTCAGCATGTTTCTCGCGCCCCAGACCTCCCTTATGTGCAGGATGCTCTTCATCACATCCTTGAGTTTCTCGAAATTCGAGGAAACGGTCTCGTACGCGTCGAGCTTCTTGACCATTCCCGAGATGACCGGTCCGAGCGATTCGAGGATCTCCCTGTCTGCTTCGGTGAATTCCCTGTTGTCGACGTGATCTGCGACGTTGAGCACGCCGATGACGTCATCGCCGTCACGGAGCGGGACGGATATGAACGACTTCGTCCCGTAGAACGCCGTGTTGTTGCTCCTCGACACTTTCGAGTCGTTCTCGATGTCCAGGACGTGCAGTGCCTCCTCCTCTGCGAAAACCTTTCCGGCGATGCGCTCTCCCACCTCGATGCGGGTATTCTGCACGAACTCCGGGTCGAGCCCCTTGGCCGCGACGACCTGGAGAGTACGGTTGCGCGGGTCGAAGATCATGATCGAAGCCTTCCTCGCCTGCAGGAATCCCGACAGCATCTCGACGAGCAGTGTGAGATATCGTTCCCTCTCGAACCGCACAGCCCCGATGAATCCCGACGAAACGGCATGCCTGACGATGATATCCTTCATCGGAAGCATCACCGTGAATTTCGCCCCTGCCTCCTTGACATTCTCCACCCAGATATTACCGTCGTGCCATTCAACGATGTTCTTGCATATGGCAAGCCCGAGACCCGAGCCCCCGTGCTCGCGCGTGTCGCTCGCGTCTACCTGGTGGAACCTCTCGAAGATCTTCTCAAGTTGATCCTCGGGAATGCCCATGCCGGTATCCTGGACTACGATCCTCGCGGCGGCGGCCTCCTCCTCCAGTGTGACGGTCACCCGTCCACCCTCAGGCGTGAACTTGATCGCGTTGCTCATGAGGTTGTGGAACAACTGTCGGATCAGCTCCCTGTCGGCGTCGAGGACGACCTTGGTGCGGGGCAGCTTGACCTCGCTGTTGACCCGTTCGGTCAACATCCTGTTCTCGAGCCCGGCGTGCACTTCCTTGATCAGCTCGCCGAGATCGCACTCGGCCTTCTCGACCTTGAGGTGCCCACTCTCCATGCAGGAGTAGTTCAATATGTTGTCGACGAGGTTGATGACCCGGTCGTTCTCCTCGCCCATCACCTTGAGGAAATCGCGGACGGTGTCGGTCTCGATCGACTCGACATTTTCCATCAGCGTCTCGGTGTATGCCTTTATCGATGTCAGCGGTGTCCTCAGCTCGTGGGAGACGATCGAGAGGAAATTGCTCTTCATCTGGTTGACGCTCTCGAGCTCTTCCTTGCAGAGCACGAGTTCCTTCTCCCTTTTCCTCGTCCTGCCTGCCCAGATCTCCCGCCCGACGATCTGCACGATGTTGATCCCATACGCCTTCAGGACCTCGGGTACTCCGCCCGGCACCTTGTCGCGGAAGAACCCGGCGATCACTACGGCCCTCTCTTCTCCAGCCTCGCGGACCGGCATCACGGCGACCGATCCCTTTTCGGCGGAGAGTTCTGAGGGCACGAAAGCTCCCCGGTCCTCGCCGAGCGTTTTCTCGTCGAGGACGAACACGCCGTGGGCCACTCCTGCGTCGATGCAGTATTTACCCAGTCTCTCCCGAGTCAGGCTCAGCGAGAAGGCGGGAGAACGGGAATCGTTCCTTTCGGCAAAGCATCCCTTTACCTCGAACCTTTCGTCGTCCTCGTCCGAGGCGCGCACGACGACGAATTCCGCGCCGGTCTCGTCGGAGATCGCCGCGGCTATTTCCCTGTATATGTCTGTTTCACGGCCGCCCGAGACGATCGTCCGGCTGATCTCCATCATGCGCCCGCCCGGCGTAAACGGGGCCGGGGCATCCGCCGAAAGACAGTCGTCCGCCGTCATCTCTCCGGCAGCGCCGGTTGCCCTCTTTCCAGCAGGCTCGAGCGTCAGCCAGGTGAGGAAGAGGAACATCCCCATCACGTCGAGGAGCGCACCGAGCTGAAACGCTAACGGTCCGCCTCCGGGGAGACCGGTCGATGCGTGGGCCGAGACCATGGCGGCAACCGCGAGCAGCACGGCCGCGGCCGCGCCTATGAAAAAACCTCCGGTGGCACGGACCGCTGTCCCGACGACGGCCCGCCGCCTTACCCTATCTATCAGCATCCCGGCGATCAGCCCCGCCGGCACCGCGGCGGCAAAGAGATGTCCCGTCAGGACGGCAGCGGGTCCGGCGGTGGAATCGGGCAGGAGGACAAGGGCCGCTCCGCCCAGGACGGCGCCGGCGATCAGTCCCCCTCCAAGGACGGTCTTTCTCAGGGGCGTATAGTCACCTCTCCTGCGGCCGGACACGATCGACGTTATCATCAGATAGAGCCCCGCCAGGCCGGGAAAGGCCGCCAACAGCGAGAGGCCCTCGCTTTCCGCCCCCAGTGAGTAGAGGCCGAGCGCGCGTGCGGCGACGAACAGGACCAGTCCCGACGTCAGAGCGCCGAGCTCCTTCCTGCCACCTTCCCTGCGGGCCGAGACGGCCCTGAAGATGCATGAGAGCGCGAGAAGGACCAGAACGAAAAGATGCGTCACGGTCCCGGCCTCGCCGATGAATATGTTTTCCGCGCCGGTCTTCAGCATCGGATTCCTCCGTCTACGGCATGGCGTGATGCCTGCCGCCGTACCTCAACCTGTCTCTTATCCCCGCGTATTCCTCTATCTCGATCCGTCCCTCGTCGACGAGCACCTCCATGAAGGCTCCAACGACTGCGCGGTCGAACTGCTTTCCCGCATTGTCCACCAGCTCATTGATCGAAGCTTCAAGGTCGAGCGATTTCCTAAATGGGCGTTCGCTCACCATCGAGACCCACGCGTCGAGCACGGCGATGATCCTCGAGCCGATCGGTATCTGGTCGCCTTTCAGCCCCATCGGGTATCCCTCGCCGTCCATCCTCTCATGGTGGAACAACATCGTCTGGCTTACTGCCTCGACAAACTCGAGCGGCCTCATGATCGCCGCCCCCCTCTGCGGGTGCTTGTGTATCTCGTCGACCTCTTCGGCCGTCAGTTCGAGTGTCTTCGTGAGTATATTGTCGCTGATCGTCGTCATGCCGACGTCGTGGACGCTCGAGACAAACTGGATGACCTGGATCTCCTTCTCGCTGAGACCGAGTTTCCTCGCGACCCCGACCGACCATTCGACCAGCCTGTTGTGCATGCCCGTCTTGTCGGCCTCGCAGTTCTCGAGGAGCGATCCGAGGGACAAGATCGTCTCGTGCAGGAACGCGTGGAAATCCTCGGCGGTGCGCATCCGCTCGATGACCTTCGAGATCCTCTGGCTCATGCTCTGCATGAGGACCAGGTCGTTCTCGGTGAACGACTCTCCCGAGGTCTTGTTGTTGACATTGATCACGCCTATGACCGTCGAACCGACGACGAGCGGCACGCTGATCAACGATTTCGTCTCGTACTGGGGATTGTTCGTCCTTACCGCGGAGAATCCCGTGTCCTCTATGTCCTCTATAAGGAGGGGCTCCCCCGTCTGGGCGACGCGGCCGGCAATGCTCTTGCCCACAGCTACGCGCGCGTTCTTCACGATCCTCTCGTCGAGACCGTATGCTACCTTTATAAAGAGCTCCTTGCGTTCGCGGTCGAGAAGCATCATCGAGACGATCTTCGCGGACAGTATCTCCGCGACGACCTTGACGGCGAGCTCGAACATTTCCTGGATCTCGTCGCGTGCATCCATCGAATCGAATATGTAGCCGAGTAGATCGTTGAAGTGATGCTCTTTCGGAAGGGTGAAGGTGAAGACACTTCCCTCGTTCATCTCGCTGGAGACCTGGATGTAGCCCCCGTGCTGCTCGACGATGTTCTTCACTATCGCCAGGCCGAGGCCTACCCCCTCGGAGGAATCGCCGCCGACCTGGTAGAACTGCTTGAATATATTTTTACGGTCTTTATCGGGTATACCGACCCCTTCATCGCGGATCGTGATCTTGATCGAGACGGCATCCTCCTCCGCGTCGAGGAATATCCTCGAGCCGGGAGGCGAGAACTTGACGGCGTTCCCGATGAGGTTGATGAACACCTGCTTGACAAGGTCCTCGTCCCCGTCGACGAGCGGCAGGTCATCCGGGAAACCGTTCATCAGGCGAAGGTTCTTCTCCTTGAGATAGGGCTGCATCGAGGTGTCGACCTCGCTCACGAGACCCCGCAGGTCGAACAATCTGCGGCGAAGGGCCCTCTGCCCGAACTCGATCTTCGATATGTCGAGGACCTTGTTGACGAGGCGGATCAGACGATCGGTCTCGCCTGAGATCACGTCGAGGAAATCCTTGCCCTCGGTGAACCCGGGCTCGTCGATATTTTCGGTGAGCGATTCGACGTACGCCTTGATCGAGGTCAGCGGGGTCTTAAGCTCGTGCGACACGTGCGAGATGTATCCCATCTTCAGCTTGTTCGAGTTCTCGAGCCCCTCGTTCTCCCGTTCGAGGCGCCTGATCCTTCCCGTCATGACTTCGTAGAGCCGGCTCTTCTCGATGGCGGTCGAGACCTGGCCGGACAGTATCGCCATCAGATTGACGTCCTCTTCGGTGAACGGCTCGTACTCCTGGTCTCCCACGAGCAGGATGCCCTGCGAATCGTGACCCGACAGGATCGGGACGGCAAGGACGGGAACGAGCTTCCTCTCCTTTATGAGGCTGGACGCGCGGAGCGCATCGTGGCGGGAGGCGTCCTCCACCGTGAAGCCTTCCTCACTGCCGGACATCTCCCTCAGAAGGGGATCGTCATCGAGACTGCCGACGGATTCTTCGCAGTTCGCCCCCTTATCCCCGAGCTCTATGAACTTGACGATCTCGCCCTTCTGCGATATCAGGGCGACCGCGGCCCACGGACGCCTCAGCAGGAGGGTCACCTCCTTGCAGACCATCTTCAGCAGCGTGTCGAGGCTTATCACCGAGTTGATCCCGAGGCTTATATCATAAAGACGGGTCAGCTCGATTATCCTCTTGCGCGATGAGTCGAGACGCCTCTCGGTGTCCTGGAAATAGACCTGGAAGTTATCGTAGAATGTGCCGAACAGGTATGTCATCAGGCTCATGAAACCGCCGATCACGAGCAGCGTACCGATGAGGTAACGCGGATCCGCCGGCCCGGCGAAACCGTCGCCGATAACGGAATTGTGAGGTATGATCCCTTTCATCTCGAGCAGCCCCAGCATCGCTATGACCGCAATCGTGGCAAACGTCACGGCGAATCCGGCCGTCATCGCGGGAAGCAGCCTTCCGGCGAAGAAGAGGGGCACCACGACGAGGAACATGAACGGGCTGTTGACCGTTCCCGTCAGGTAGATCAGCGACAGCACGGTGCCGAGATCTATCATGACGGCGAGCCAGCTCCAGACGCGCTGGCGGCCTACCGCGCTGCCGTGGTTGCGCATTATCCCCCGCAGGGACAGAACGGTCACGTTGAGAAAGGCCGCGCCGAGGAACACCGTCACCACGAGTCCCGTGCTGTAGGTAAATCCCGCGATCTCTCTTGCGACGTAGACGATGGCGAATATGGCAACGAGCTCGATCAGCCTTGCCTGCGGGATGCTGACGAGCGACGGGAATTTGCCTTCTCTTTTGTTATTACGTATCATTTCCTGCTCTCGTTTCTATTGGCCGGGGCGGCTGTCGCCGCGCAGCGGGACGCTGAAGGTCACCTTCGTGCCCTCGCCCGGCCTGCTGCTCACCCGGATCTCTCCCCCCATGATATTTATGATATTCCGTACAAGGGCCAGCCCGAGGCCGAGTCCCCCGGCGCGCCGGACCGACTCGCCCCTGTAGAACGGATGAAATATCTCCTCTATCTCGTGCTCGGGTACCCCGATTCCATCGTCCGTTACGCTGACGATAAGGACGCTCTCCCCGGCGTTTCCGCGCCTCTCCCTGATGATCTCCGCCTCGACCGTTACCGGAACGTTTCCTCCGCTGTGCCTGAAGGCGTTGGAGATCAGGTTGTCGAGCACCACCTCGAGGTGCTTCCTGCGCAGGAGGACCGGCGGCATGTCGGGATCGATCGCGTTTCTCAATCTCGATCTTTCCTCGCCTTCCTGAGGCCTGAGCTTCTCGACGAGGCCGCGCACGTCGACCTGCTCGAGCATTCCGGCCTGCTCGCCGACGCGGTCGAACCGGAGTAACTGAACGAACGATTCGACGATATCCTGGAGCCGCCCGATCGATTCCCTGAGCCGCAGGAAGTACCTCTTCTCATCCTCGCCCGAGGTGTCCTCGAACCTGTCCTCGAGAAGCTCCACGTAACCGCTTATCGAGGTAAGAGGCTTGGTAAGCTCGTGCCCGACGATCATGCTGGCGGACTCGAAGACGTTCCGGTAGCGGCCGAGCTCCTCCTTGAGGAGTTCTACCTCGCTCCGGACATCGAGAGCGGTCTCCGCTCCCCGGTCCCTGTCTGTATCGATCGTTCCGGCCACTTTGCCCTCCGGTCAGAGACTGTCGACCTCGGCCGGTTCCGAGGCCTCCTTGCGCCGTTCCCTCACGACGACGCTTCCCGTCATACCCTTTCCGAATTTCTTCAGTTCGGAGGCGATATCGCTGACCTGCGCGAAATGTTTGAGACGCTCACCGTCGTTGAGGACGAGCGCTATCGTCAGCGACATGAGGGGCACCCTCTTGATCTCCCCGAGACGGTTCCTGATCTCGAGGTACCCCCTCCTGATATCCTCTTCGCTCATCAGAACGAGCGATCCCTTGTCGAATTCGTCGATGATGTGCCGCCCCATGAACTCCGAGCGGTCGAGAGAGGTGACGATGATGAAGTCGTCCCCCCCGATATGGCCGACGAAATCTCCCGGACCTCCGAGCGAGTTGACCGTTTCTCTGATGATGTCGGCGAGGAAGAGGATAGATTCATCCCCCTTGTGATATCCGTAGTAGTCGTTGTATGCCTTGAAATTGTCGATGTCGATGTAGAGGAACGCGAAGGCCTGGCAGTTATCAATCCTTCCCGCAAGCTCTTTCTCGATCGCCTTGTTGCCGGCGAATCCCGTGAGCGGGTTGGCGTCCTTCTGATTCTGGCTCCATTCGAGCACGTTGCGCACCCGCAGCAGGAGTTCTTCATTCGAGTAGGGCTTTATGAGGTAATCGTTCGCGCCGCCCTTCAGCCCCTTGATCTTGTCGGGGAGGTCGCTCTTGGCGGTGAGCATGATTATCGGGATCTGGCTCGTCTGGAAATCGTCCCTGAGCCGTCGGCAGACCTCGAATCCATCGATCTTCGGCATCATCAGGTCGAGGAGGATAAGGTCGGGCGCCGCACGCCTAACCAGTTTCAGTGCCTCTTCGCCGTTCTCGGCGGTGATGACCTCGTAGTCGTTTTTCTCGAGCTGAAATTTTAGGATACGCCGGATGTGCTTCTCGTCGTCGACGACAAGTATCCTGCGTCCTTCGTTTTCCTTCCCTGCGCTCATCTATCCAGATCCCCGAAAAGGGTATGATTCCGCTGCTCGAAACGGGTCTTCGGCCGATCGCATGGAGGGAAACGCAATTAATGTGCCAAGGAAGAAACGCATCGGAGAGGGGTTAAATCAATGCGTGAAAAGCCTTTATATCAACGTTTTTCGCCCGGGAGGCAGCTCATGATGAAAGGAGAAATGCAACGGAAACAACGTATAATGCAATGTGAAAAGCGAATAATAATAATTTCAACTACTGGGTGTAACAAGGCGCAGGTCGGGAATATATGCGGTCATGCCCACGACGTGAGCTCGCCCCTGGGGAAGGTGTTCAGATCGAGCCCGTCACTGCGGCCGGCGGAGAGATGGTACGAGGCGGCGCATGCGATCATCGCCGCGTTGTCGGTGCAGTATTCGACGGGCGGCCAGGACACATCGGCGCCCGCTTCGCCGACCCGCTCCCTGATCACCTCTCGGAGCCGGCCGTTTGCCGCGACACCGCCTGCTATGTAGAAGTTCGACGTCCCCGTCCTCTCGACCGCCAGGACCGACTTGAGCGCCAGCGCGTCGACGATGGCCTCCTGAGCCGAAGCGGCGACGTCGGCCACCGTATCCGGAGAGAGTTCGCCGAGTTCCTCGACCTTCAGCCGCACGGCGGTCTTCAGGCCCGAGAAGGAGAAATCGCATTCGCCCGAGTTCTTCATCGCGCGGGGAAAATCGAACGCCGCCGCGTCCCCTCCGTGCGCCGCCTTTTCGATCGACGGTCCTCCCGGGTACGGGAGACCGAGCAGCTTGCCGATCTTGTCGAACGCCTCACCGGCCGCGTCGTCTCTCGTCCCGCCGAGAAACCCGTACCTCCCCGGCCTCTCGACGCTGAAGAGCTGCGTGTGGCCTCCCGACACGACGAGCGCGACCGCCGGAGTCTCCATCGGCCCCTCTATCGCATTGGCGAGTATGTGCCCCTCGATGTGGTGGATCCCGGTGAGCGGGATCCCGCTCCCGTAGGCAAGCGCCTTGGCGAACGAG
>JAUWMD010000133.1 GCA_030613345.1 Candidatus Krumholzibacteriota bacterium | reverse complement strand
CGTCCACGCTCGGAGTCTCGAGCGGCGCCGCTTTCGGAGCGGCGCGCTACATGAAGGTGGGCCGGGCCTTCGGCCGGGCCTGGCTGTCCGGACAATCCGTCAGCGCTTTCTTCTGGGCTGCCGTCTCGATAACGCTCGTATACGGGCTTACGAAGGCGAGGCGGGGATTCTCGACCGCGACGATGCTCATCGCCGGAGTGGCGATAAATTTCTTTTTTTCCAGCCTCATTCTTTTCATGCAGTACATGAGTGACTTCACCCAGTCGTTCAGGATAGTGAGATGGCTGATGGGAGGGGTAGAGACGATCGGATACTCAAGTATCTGGACACTCGCTCCGTTCATGGCTGTCGGTGTCTCGATCGTATTCGTCAGTCTAAGGGAACTCGATCTTCTCTCACTCGGCGATGATATTGCTGCCGGCAGGGGAGTGGACGTGAAGAGGACGAGGAGACGCATATTCATAGCGGCCTCGCTACTTGTCGGAGGCGTCGTGTCCATCTGCGGGCCGATCGCGTTCGTAGGCATGATGGCCCCTCATATATGCAGGCTGATCGTCGGAGAGGGGCACGCAAGGCTCGCGCCGGCGTCATTCCTCTTCGGCGGAACGTTTCTCGTGCTGTGCGATACCCTGGCGCGAACGGTGATCGCTCCTGCAGAGATTCCGGTGGGTGTCATTACATCCCTGCTCGGCGGGCCGTTCTTCCTGTGGCTTCTTCTCGGCGGCGCTGCTGAGAAGAGTCTCCTGTTCAGACGGGAATCGGTATAGTGATGTCTGCACTGAAGGGCGACATTTTTGATATCAAGCGTTTCGCGATTCATGACGGTCCCGGCATAAGGACTACCATCTTCTTCAGGGGATGTCCGCTGCTCTGCTGGTGGTGCCATAATCCAGAAGCGAGGGTCGACTGCGGCAGGGAGACGTACAGGAAGAGGTCGGTGGATCTGACGCTGCCCGCATCCGACAACGTAATAGGACCCGAGGTGAGACTCGAGACGCTGATCGCCGAGATATCCAGGGACAGCATATTCTACGACCAGTCGCAGGGTGGAGTGACCGTGTCGGGTGGGGAGCCTTTGATGCAGATCGATTTTCTCGAGGGTATCCTGCTCGCCTGCCGGGAACGGGGGATCGGGACGGCAGTGGACACTTCAGGGTACGCGCCATGGGAGAAGTTCGAGAGGATCATGGAGCTCGTCGATCTTTTCCTCGTCGACCTGAAACTCCTCGATGACAGTCAGCACGAGAAATACACCGGAGTATCGAACGGGATGATCCTGGAGAATTTTGACAACCTCATCAAAGCAGGAGCCTCCGTCTGCGCCAGGCTGCCGATGATACCGGGGATAACAGATACGGAAGAGAACATAGAAGCGCTGACATCGTTTCTCGGGCGGTACGAGGAACTGGAGCTGATAAGCCTCCTGCCTTACAACCGGCTCGGTGAAGACAAGTTCGACAGACTCGGCCTGGAATACAGGCCGGGAAGACTGAAGACGCAGGCGCAGGACGAGATGAGGGGGATTGCGGACAGGTTCGAGGAAGCCGGGCTGAGCGTCCGGATCGGAGGATGATCGTTATGAACGAGAGGATAGCGCGGCTGAGGCAGCAGAGCATCGAGGCCGAACCTGCGATCAGCATGGAGAGGGCTTTACTCCTCACCAGGTTCTACGCGAGCGGAGATGTGGAGCGACAACCCATCCCCGTTGCAAGAGCAATGGCCCTGCGGTATATCCTCGAGAACAAGGAGCTCTGTGTCAATCCCGGTGAACTTATTGTCGGAGAGAGAGGGCCGGCACCCGGGGCCACGCCGACATATCCCGAGATCTGCGCCCACACCCGGGAGGATCTCGAGATACTGGACACGAGGGATAAGATAAGATTCTCCGTATCCCCGGAGGCGAAGAAGATTCAAGACAGTGAGATAATTCCATTCTGGCGGGGACGTTCTATCCGGGACAGGCTCTTCGAAGAGGTAAGCGAAGAGTGGAAGGATTCCTATTCGGCCGGTGTGTTCACAGAGTTCCAGGAACAGCGCGCGCCCGGCCATACCGTCCTTGACGACAAGATATACGGAAAAGGATTCGAAGACTTTCGCGATGATATCAGATCCAGCATCGATTCCGTGGAGATGCCAGGAGATCCGGAGGCCCGGGACAAGAGGGATGAGCTGAAGGCGATGGACATCGCTGCGGGAGCCCTCATCGAATTCGCGAAGAGGTATTCCCGGCTCCTTGCCGGAGAGGCCTTAAATGAAAAGGACGAGGGCAGGAGGGTAGAGCTCGGGGAGATGTCGAGGATCTGCTCGAAAGTACCTGCCGGTGCCCCGGGGACATTCTGGGAAGCGCTGCAGTACTACTGGTTCGTCCATATTGGTGTTATCACCGAGCTGAATACGTGGGATTCGTTCAATCCCGGCAGGCTCGACAGGCACCTCTATCCTTTCTACCGGAGGGAGATCGATAAGGGGACGCTGACGAAGGAAAGGGCGGAAGAGCTCCTGCAGTCGTTCTGGATCAAGTTCAACAACCAGCCAGCCCCGCCTAAGGTCGGAGTGACGGCGAAGGAGAGCAGCACATACACCGATTTCTGCCTGATAAACCTCGGTGGTATCGATGAAGAGGGAGAGGATGCCGTCAACGAGCTGACTTTCCTGATCCTCGACGTGATCGAGGAGATGCGTCTGCTGCAGCCGGGCTCGATGGTGCAGATCAGCAGGAAGAATCCAGATGAGTACCTCAAGCGGGCACTTAGGATCATACGAACCGGTTACGGCCAGCCGTCGATATTCAATACCGAGGCGATGGTCCGGGAGATGACAAGAATGGGCAAGTCTGTCGTCGATGCCCGTAACGGAGGTGCCAGCGGATGCGTAGAGACCGGGGCCTTCGGCAAGGAGAGCAATATCCTCACGGGTTATTTCAACATACCGAAGGTTCTCGAGATAACTATGCATGACGGAATCGATCCGCGGACAGGAAAGCGTCTCGGTCCGGAGACGGGAGAACTCTCCTCGTTCGGTACATTCGACGAATTCTACGAGGCTTTCGAGACACAGCTGAGACATTTCATCGATATAAAGATTCACGGAAACAAGATCATAGAACGACTCTGGTCGAAGCTTCTGCCGGCGCCGTTTCTCTCCCTGCTCATCAATGACTGCATAAAGACGGGGAAGGATTACAACTCGGGAGGAGCGCGTTACAATACGTCGTACATCCAGGGGGTCGGCCTGGGAACGATAACAGACTGCCTGTCAGCAATTAAATGGCAGGTCTTCGACAGGAAGACAATCGGACTCGACGAACTCGTGGCGGTTCTCGATGCAGACTTCGAAGGTAGAGAGGATCTGAGGAACAGACTCCTCGATGAGACGCCGAAGTATGGGAACGACGAGGATTATACAGACATGCTCGCTGTACGCGTATTCGAGAGCTACTTCGGGGCGATCGATGGAAGACCTAACACGAAGGGTGGGCACTTCAGGATCAACCTGCTGCCGACGACCTGCCACGTCTACTTCGGCAGCGTTATTGGTGCTCTTCCCGACGGGAGGAAAGCGGGAGAGCCACTGTCAGAAGGTATATCGCCCGTTCAGGGGGCTGACAGGAAGGGACCGACGGCCGTCCTGAGGTCGGCTTCGAGGATCGATCATCTACGTACGGGCGGTACCCTGCTAAACCAGAAGTTCACGCCTGGCGTGCTGGAGGACGAGGAGGGGATTACCAAGGTCGCCCATCTGGTCAGGTCGTATTTCCGGATGGACGGGCATCATATCCAGTTCAACGTGGTCAACGCGGAAACGCTTCGCAGGGCACAGAAGGCACCAGAAAAATACCGCGACCTGATCGTCCGCGTCGCAGGTTACAGCGACTACTTTGTCAATCTTGGATTGGATCTGCAGATCGAGATCATAAAGAGGACCGAACATGGCCTCGACCGGATCATGTGATGTCCGACTTGATGACCACCACCGTCATATCATCGGCCTGATGCATGTTTCCGGTGAACTCTTTGACATTCTCGACAATGAGGTCCTTTATATCGGAGGCCGAGAGGGATGAGGTATCGGTCCTCGCGAGCAGGCCCTCCAGCCTGTGCTGGTCGTAAAATTCTCTTGATGGATTCAATGCCTCCGTAACACCGTCAGTATAGAGAACGAGGACATCGCCCTGCTCGAGCTCGATCTTGTCTTCCCTGTACCTGCTCTCGTCAAGAGCACCGAGTGGAAGGCCGTGCCCTGCTCCCTCGAGCGTTGTTACCCTGCCGTTCGATTTAAGCAGGGGAGCGCTGAATCCGGCGATAGTGTATGTTACCATTTTTCCGGGTACGTCGATGTTGGCCAGGCAGAGTGCCGTGTACATCCTCTCGTTTGTCTTGTGATAGAGCGAGCGGTTGAGTCTCGCGGCGACCTCCGATGGGGATGTCGTCTCGTCGGTATTCGAGTAGATCATACCGCTGGACATCACGGCGATCATCGCCGCCTGCATCGCCTTGCCCGAGACGTCGCCGATAGCGACACCGAGCCTCGTCTTGTCATCGTCTATCCAGAAGATGTCGTAGAAATCTCCGCCGACCTCGCTGGCCGGGATGCATATCCCCGAAACACCGAGACCTTCCATTACCGGGTCTGACTGAGGCATAATAGACATCTGCGCGTCGTGTGCTGTCTGGAGCTCGATCTTCATCCTCATAGTCTGAACGCGTCTCTTGTAGAGGAAGAGAATGAAGCCTGCGAGCAGCAGGACGATACCTATCCGGAACCACCACGTTTTCCAGAACGGAGGAAGGATCACTATGTCTACCGACGTACCTTCCTCATTCCACACACCGTCGTTGTTCGATGCTTTCACGCGGAACGTATACCTTCCTGGAGGGAGGGTCGTATAATTGGCGAATCTCTTCTCATAATCCGTATAGACCCAGTCGTCGTCGAGGCCTTCCATCTTGTAAGCGTACCGGTTCTTCTCGGGGGCGCTGAACTCCAGTGCGGCGAACTCGAACGAGAAGACGTAATCGCTGTGCGTCAGACGAATCTCGTCGACATCGGATATCGGCCCATCGAATCTGACTTCCTCGTTCAGTTTCCTGAAGGATGTGATGACAACGGGGGGGATGAACGGATTATCCCTTATCTCGGAGGGGAAGAAGGCGTTGAATCCTTCGGTCCCGCCGAAGAACATCTCTCCGGAAGGTGCACGGAAGAAGGAATTGCCGTTGAACTCGTTGCTCTGGAGCCCGTCCCTTTCGTTATACGACTTGCATACCTTCTCGCGCGGGTCGAATCTGCAGATCCCGTTGTTTGAGCTCATCCAGAGATTGCCGTAATCGTCCTCTAATGCGCCGTAGATCGAGTTGCTCGGCAGGCCGTCATTTTCGGTGTAAGCGATGAACTCTTCTCTATTCCGGTTAAACCTGACGATGCCGCCACCCCATGTCCCAATCCAGAGGAATCCCCTGGCGTCCTCCAGGATCGAAAATACGAAATCGCTGTTTATGCTCCTGGAATCCTCCGGGTCGTTCCTGTATGCCGCGAACGTACCGGATCTCTTGTCCATCCTGTTGAGGCCGCCGCCCTGCGTCCCGATCCAGAACCCGCCATCGCTGTCCTCGAATATCACCCTGATGAAATCGTTGCTGATGCTCCCCGGATCGTTGGGATCGTGAAAATAACGGGCGAATGTTTCCGTCTCCCTGTCCATCCTGTTGAGGCCGCCGCCGTTTGTGCCGATCCAGAGGTATCCGTCGCTGTCCTCGAACATCGATCTGATCTCGTCGTGGCTTATACTCGAGGAATCATCCGGATCGTGACGGTAACAGTGAAATCTTCCCGTATTGCGGTCCAGTCTGCAGATCCCGCCTCCGTTCGTTCCCACCCATATCGTTCCTTCCCGGTCCTTGAATACGACACGGACAATGTCCGCGCTGAGACTGTAAGGGTCGGAGGGATCGTGCCGGAAGTTGGTATATCGTCCCGATTCCCTGTCGAGAAGATCCAGGCCGCCGCCATGAGTTCCGATCCAGAGCTTTCCAGGCTCGTCCTCGAGGATCGACCAGACTATGGGATGTCCGAGAGAGTTGGGAGTGTTCGGATCGAACCGGTAATGCACGAACTTCTTTCTCTTGAGATCAAACTTGTTCGCACCTCCGCCGTATGTTCCCAGCCAGATGACGCCCGACCGGTCCTCGTAGATGGCGTAGATCTCGTTGTAGCTGATACTGGTCGGATCGTTGGGATCGCTGGTGAATGTCATGAACCTGCCGGATTCCGGATCGAGCCTGCACAGTCCACCGCCGTTCGTGCCGAGCCAGATCGTTCCGTCCAGATCCTCGTAGATGGCGAAGACCGAGGAGTTACTGAGCCTGTCTGGATCGCCGGGAGCGGCCGGATAGTTTCTGAAGCGGCCGCTGCTCTTATCGAGGACCGAGAGACCGCCGCCGTCTGTGCCTATCCAGAGATCGCCATTGCGAGCGGAATAAAGGGCCGCAATCGAATTATGAGGAAGACCTTCGGGATCGCCGGGCTCGTGAACGAAACGCCTGAACTTGCCATTATCCGGATCTAGCCTGCACAAGCCGCCACCATCGGTGCCCGCCCAGATGTATCCGTCTGCGCAGTGGCAGATCGTCATCACCCTGCCGGCGCTGAGACTTGCAGGATCGTCCGGGGCGTGCAGGTATCGGGTGAAAGGCCCGTCGTTGTAGTTCAGGCTGTTCAACCCCTTGTCCGTGCCCACCCAGATATCGCCGTTCTGATCCTCGTGGAGGCAGTGGACCATGGCGTTGCTGATGGTCGTCGGGTCGTCTGGATTCGATCTGTAATGGATGAATGCGTTGTTTTTACGGTCGTACCTGTCGAGGCCCTTGAGGAAGGTCCCCACCCAGAGGATTCCGCGGCTGTCGACGAAGAGGGCGAGAAGATGATTGTATCCCAGGCTTCCCGGATCCTTCGGATCGTGACGGATCACCGAAAAATGATAACCGTCGTACCTGTTGAGACCGTCTTCGGTCGCGAACCACATGAATCCCTCGTTGTCCTGAGCGATCGAGTAGACGATCGTCTGGGAGAGACCCGCCTCGATCGATAGTTCCTCGAAATTGATGCGGTTCTCCTGACCGCGAGTATCTGCGCCGATGAATATCAGAGCGAAGACGATCGAAAAGAGGCAGGTCCTGAAGAGAGAACCGGCAGT
>JAUWMD010000233.1 GCA_030613345.1 Candidatus Krumholzibacteriota bacterium | reverse complement strand
CGCGAACGGCTCCGTGATGATACCGCTCGAGTTCGTATCGAACATCCTCGCACCGATGACTCTCGAGGAGGTCGAGCTCGACGAAGAGCGGCTCGTGCTGACGATCGGCTCGCCCCGCTACAATATCACGTCGGTCGATTTTGAAGAGGGCGAGGAAGGCACTAGGGCCGTCATGACCCTTACCGAGGAGCTTCTCTACCATGTGGCCCGCGAGACGCCCGGCCTGCTGAGACTGAAGGTCTACGGAGGGAGGCGCAACGCGCTGAAGATAAACGCCACGAAGGGCCTCGGTCTCTTCAATCGCGTCAGGGCCGAGCAGACCGAGCACGACTCGTACCTCTTCTTCGACGTCGAGAAGATGGCGGAGAGCTTCCGCGTCGAGTTCATCGGCCCCGGGCTCTCAGGGGACGACGGGAGGAAGCTCGTGATCCACCTCGAGAAAGGCGAACTGCCCGAGATACCGGAGGTCGACTTCGCCGGCCGCAGGATGACCGAGATCCTCGATGACTCCCGCAGGGTGGCAAGGCGCGACATCGTGAGGGTCGCGATAGACGCCGGTCACGGCGGCATCGACAAGGGCAAGACCGGCCCCACCGGTCTGATGGAGAAGGAAGTGAACCTCGACATCGCGATGATGCTGCGCGACCTTCTCATAAGCGACTACGGCATGGAAGTAGTCATGACGCGGACCGAGGACGTCCTCGTCCCCCTGATGAGGAGGGCCGAGATCGCCAACTCGGAAGAGGCCGATATATTCGTCAGCCTCCACTGCAACGGATGGTTCCATCCCGACGCCGGCGGCTACGAGACATTCTTCCTCTCGCAGGCGAAGACCGAGGAGGCGACGAGGCTAGCGATGGAGGAGAACGCCTCGATACAGTTCGAGGGAGCGGGAGTGAGCCCCGAGGAGCTCGACGACCTCGGGTTCATGCTGTGGGACATGGTGCAGAACGAGTTTGTCACCGAGAGCAGCGAGCTCGCCGAGCTTATTCAAAGAGAACTCGGGGAGGTCATCGACATAAGGAACAGGGGCGTCAAGCAGGCCGGCCTGATCGTCCTGAAAGGATGCAGGATGCCGGCCGTGCTGGTCGAGGCGGCCTTCCTCTCCAACCCGGGCGAGGAGAGACTGCTGGCCGACAAGCGGTTCCGCGAGGATGTCGCCCGCGGGATCGCCGAGGCGATAAGGAGATACCGCGCCAGGTACTCCGGCGCAAGTGCCCGGGAGATGCGGGGCATCGAGTAGGCGAGCGGCCGGAAGGTTGCGCGAAGGGGTGAGAGTCACGGACCTCGGCAGGAAGATAGTGGTCGCGATCATCGTTCTGGCCGTCGTGATCGTCACGATCTACGCGGTAAGGCGGAGGACCGCCGGCGAGAAGGAATCCCCCCGGGGGATCCAGGAAGTCGCCGAGGAGACGAGGAGCGTGACGCTCTATTTCGCCGGTCGCGACGCCGACGGCCTCGTGGCCGAGACGCGGGAGATCCCCGTCAGGGAGGGTGTCGAGTCGGAGGTGAAGGCCGTTATGGCCGCCCTGCTCGCCGGTCCGGATAACGGAGACGGGCTCTCCGCGATACCGGCCGGAACGAGTATCCTTCAGGTCTTCTGGGTCGAGGAGAGCGAGACGCTCTACCTCGACTTCAACAGGGGGATAACGACCGGCGAAGGCAGCACGGGCGAGTATTACACGATTACCACGATAATCAGGACGATAGGCGCGAACTTCCCGCAGGCGGGCAGGCTCCAGTTTCTCGTCGAGGGATACCCCGTCGAGACCCTCGCGGGACACTACGGCGTCAGCAAGCCCCTCGACATCAGGAAATGGAGGTAGCCCGGCGCCGCGCCGGCGCCGGCAGCGATAGATGGATGGCAGCAGGGACAGGCCGATAGGAGTATTCGACTCGGGGGTCGGCGGGCTGACCGTCGTCAGGGAGCTGATCGAGAGGCTCCCCGGTGAGGACATCGTCTATTTCGGCGATACGGCGAGGGTGCCCTACGGCACGAAGAGCGCCCGGACCGTGATGAAGTTCGCCCGCGAGGATCTCGGATTCCTCAAGAGCAGGGACGTCAAGCTCATAGTGATCGCCTGCAACACGGCATCCTCGGTCGCCCTTCCCCGGCTGGCCGACGAGGAGGAGATCCCCGTCATCGGTGTGCTCCTTCCCGGGGCGAGGGGTGCCGCCGCCGCGACACACAATCGCCGCATAGCCGTCATAGGCACGACCGCGACCATAAACTCGGGGGCCTACGAGAAGGCCCTCAGCGATATATCCGACCGGTTCGAGATCATGTCGCATCCCTGCCCCCTCTTCGTCTCCCTTGCCGAGGAAGGCTGGGTCGACGACGAGGTGGCCTTCATGATCGCGAGGCGCTATCTCGAGCCTCTCACAGGATTCGGGGCCGACACGCTCGTGCTCGGCTGCACACATTATCCCCTGCTCAAGGGAGTCATCTCGAGGGTGATGGGCGACGGCGTCGTCCTCGTCGATTCGGCGACGGAGACGGCGGCCGACGTGGAGAAGACGCTCGCTTCGGCGGATCTGCTGTCGGGCCGCGACTCGGGGGGAAGGATAGAGGTATTCCTCAGCGATATCCCCTACAGGTTCAGGGAGATCGGCGAGAGATTCCTCGGGAGGCCGAGCGAGAGCGTCGAACAGGTGACCGGCCCGGGCGGCGAAGAAAGCGAGGAACGATGCCGAGGCATGACGGCAGGAAGAGCGGCGAGCTCAGACAGATAAAGATCAAAAGGAAATTCATCAGCAGTGCCGAAGACTCGGTCCTCTTCGAGATGGGGAGCACGAGGGTGCTCTGCACGGCCACCGTCGAGGACACCGTTCCGTCCTTTCTCAGGGGCACCGGCAGGGGCTGGATAACGGCCGAATACAGCATGCTCCCCCGCTCGAGTCCGCGGCGGATACCGCGCGAGTCGATCAGGGGCAGGGTCAAGGGGAGGACGCAGGAGATACAGCGGCTCATCGGACGCTCGATACGCGCCGGGGTCGATCTCGAGAAGATCGGCGAGAGGACCATAATCGTCGACTGCGATGTCCTCGAAGCGGACGGAGGCACGCGCACGGCATCGGTCAGCGGAGGCTTCATGGTGGTCGCCTCGGCCCTGCGCCGCCTCGGGATCGCGGCGGACGCGCTCGACAGCTTCGTCGCCGCGGTGAGCGTCGGGATCGTCGGTGGAAAAGTCATCCTCGATCTCGACTACGAGGAGGATTCGACCGCCGAGGTCGACATGAACATAGTGATGAACGAGCGTGGAGAGTTGATAGAGATACAGGGGACGGCCGAGGACGGCACATTCACCGAGGAGGACCTTACCAGGATGCTCCGGGCCGCCCGCAGGGGGATCGGCGGGATCGTGAAGGAACAGAAGAAGGGGCTTCGCTGGAAATGAGAATAGTGGTCGCCTCGCATAACGCCGGCAAGATAGCCGAGATCTCCGGCATCCTCTCCGGCTCGGGGATAGAGCTCGCCGGGCTCGACGATTTCGCTCCGTATCCCGAGCCCGAGGAGAGCGGGGAGACCTTTCTCGAGAACGCGATGATAAAGGCCCGGGCGGCGCACGAGGCGACGGGGCTTCCCGCCCTCGCCGACGATTCCGGCATAGTGGTCGACGCCCTCGGCGGAGCGCCCGGTATCCGTTCGGCGAGGTACGGCGGCGAGGGGCTTGACGACTCGGAACGTTATGCCAGGCTCCTCGAGGCGCTCGAGGAGACGCCCGATGAAGAGAGGACGGCGCGGTTCAGGTGCGTCATGGTCCTCTATCCGGCGCCGGGATCAGGCGGCGACGCGCTGGTCACCGAGGGGATCCTCGAGGGACGTATCGCGCGGGAGCCGGCGGGAGAGAACGGGTTCGGCTACGACCCCGTCTTTTATGTCCCGGAGGTGGGGAAGACGGCGGCCGAGATGGAACCTGCCGAGAAGAACCGGCTCAGCCACAGGTACAGGGCGCTCGTCGAGATGAAGGCTATGCTCGAGCGCGGCGGGGAGTCTCTCGAATAATCACGCGCCCCGCCGTGTAGATGATGTGACAGTACACGGCGTCGGCCACATATACATCGTTCAAGGAGGAAGCGGGTTGCTCTCGATAGAGAATGTCACGAAGAGGTATGAAGGCCATACCGCCGTCGACGATTTCTCCCTCACGATAGAGCCGGGCGTGATATACGGCCTGCTCGGGCCGAACGGCGCGGGGAA
>JAUWMD010000073.1 GCA_030613345.1 Candidatus Krumholzibacteriota bacterium | reverse complement strand
CGGCGGGCAGATAGATTGCGAGATCCGGATCGATCTCCTCGAGTATTCGGTTGCTCTCTATAATTAAAAAATCCGCTTGTGGATTTTCCTCTTTTATCCGCTCATATGGAGTCCCTGCATGATAAAAAATATCATCCATATCTTCTTTCAGTTCCCCATGTCCGAGCTTTACGCGCACACTTCCGGGAAGCAACTGGCGGATCTCCTCAGCCAGCGTAGTCTTGCCGACGTTCGATCTCGCTCCCGATATAACAACAGTCTTCATCCGCAGTCAGCCTCACTCGAAGCAGCCGAGCTGGCAGTTGCTTATCCTGATCCCGTTTTTGGTGCAGTACGCGCCGATATCCTTCAGCGGGATGCCGTACTTGCCCGACAGAACGAAAGCCTTCGCGCAGGGCAGGATCTTCCTGCCGTCCCGCTGGATAGACGATTCCTCTATGATCTTTTCAGACTCTTCAGTATTCATCTTCGCTCCTTTCGAGAAGGCCGGAGAGATGGAGCTCGAACGCCCCCTCCATCCCCTCCATAACGGCCTCCCTGTACCTCTGCCATCCTGAAAGCAGTTCCCTGCCGAACTCGGTGAGCTCGGTCGCACCGCCTGTCGGCCCTCCCCTCGTCTTCCTGACAATCTTGCGGCCGAGCGCATTCTCGGTCCGCTTGATGTCGCCCCAGGCCTTACGGTATCCCCTGCCGAGCTTTTCGGCCGCTTTCCGGATCGATCCCTCTTCATCTACCGACCTGAGCAATCGCCACTTCCCGTCACCGAACATCCCCTCGCTCCCACCGTCGGAGAGATAGAGCCTGATCCCCGGACTCACCCGACCTGATTTCTTCTTCATTGCATCATCCTTCGATTATCCTCACGGCGCTCGCCTTGATCGATGCAAAGACCCTGTTTCCCCTCTCGAGACCAAGCGCTTCGACAGAACGTTCGGTGACCATTGCGACTATCATCGCGCCGGCATCTATGGTGACTTCAGCGCCCCTTCTCGCCGGGACGATCTCGCTGACAGTACCCTCGAAGAGATTTCTCGCACTTGTGTCGGGACGATATGCCGACAGTGTCACGTCTTCGCTCCTCACCACGGCGGTCGCCTCGCCCTCGATAGCCTCGCACAATGTCTCGAGTCGGAACGGGGCCTCCGAGCCTGACTCGAAAAGGGACGTTCCGTCCGATTCCCTTCGAAGCCGGCCTCTGTACACATTCCTGATCCCGACGAACCTCGCGACAAACTCCGATCCGGGATGGGTGAGAATGCGCTGCGGCGTGTCTACCTGAACCACCGTTCCGTTCTCCATGATCCCTATCTTCGTGGCCAGGGCCACCGCCTCCTCGTAATCGTGCGTAACGTGGAGCATCGTCATCCCGCCGCGGTTGAGTTTTTTAAGGAGCGTGCGGATCTCGACCCTCGCCCCCGAATCGAGCGAAGACAACGGCTCGTCGAGCAGGAGGCAGTCGGGACCCATGGCCAGGGCTCGCGCGAGTGCGGACCTCTGCGCCTCGCCGCTGGAAAGTGTCGCCGGGCCGCGATCGAGCAGATGGCCGATGCCCATCCCGGACGCGAGCGATTCGACGAGTTTCTCGATATCGGAGCGCTTCATCCCCGAGGAGGCCGGCCCGTAGGCGATGTTCCTCCCCACCGACATGTGCGGAAAGAGTGCCTGGTCCTGGAAGACAATCCCGAGTTTCCTGCGCTGCATCCTCTCGCGGGTGATGTCGCGCCCGGCGAGAACGACACGCCCCGAATCGGGCTGGATAACGCCTGTCAACGTCTCCAGGAGGACCGTCTTCCCCGTGCCCGAAGCGCCGAGAAGGACAAAATATTCCCCCTCGTCGATGGTAAACGAGACATTGGAGATCGAAAACTCCCCGAGTCTCTTCGCAAGCCTGTCGACCTCCAGCATGGTACGCCCTGCGGCATTTTCATCCCTCGACATGGCTCCGCCTCCCCGCTATCATCCTCAGCGCTAAGAAGAAGACGAGACAGACAGCGACGAAGAGGACCGTCACCGGCCTCGCGTATTTCAACCCGAAGGCGCCGAAGCGCTCGTAGATCAGTACGGGTGTTATCATCGGGTGATACGCTATTATCAGCACGGCTCCGAACTCGCTCATTCCCCTTGCCCACATCAGAACGAGGCCGGAGATGATCGACCTCCACGCCATCGGCACGGAGATCGTCAGGAATACCCTGAGCGGCGATGCTCCGAGGTTGAGAGCCGCCTGCTCGAGCCGTACCGGCACGGCGGCGAATCCGTCCCTCGCAGCGTTGACGAGAAAGGGGATCGAGACGAAGGCCATCGCCGCCATGATCCCCGCGATACCGCCGATGAAGGTCACTCCCAGTCTTTCACCGAGCGAACCGACCGGGGTTCCCGGCGCGAGCACTCCGAGCAGGGCTATTCCCGCCGCCGAATGGGGTATTACGATAGGCAGGTCGACGATCCCGTTGACCAGCCTCTTGAAAGGAAAATCCTTCCTCGCGAGTATCCATGCGAAGGGAACGGCCCCGATCGCCGCGATAAGCGTCGCTCCCATCGATGAGAGCAGTGTAAGCCGGATGCTCCCTGTTACCTCCGGATCGGCAGCTGCCTCGGACAGTTCCGCCTTGCCGACGTTGAGAAACATCCCCGCCAGTGGAGCGACTATGAAGAGGAGCAATGCTCCCCCGAGCGCGGCGAAGATGAGATGCATCGGTTCGATTCTGGAGATAATCAACATCGTTCCTTCACTTCAGCCACTCCGGCTCCCTGCGGCCGGCTTCGCGAATTTTTTCAATGCGGCAGGGATCGCCTCGTAAGTATCAGAGGAAGACGGAACCACAGAGGGCTGCCCGGCCTCCTCCATCACCTTCATCCCCTTATCGGGATCAAGAATGAAATCTATGAAATGCTGCGCGAGCTCCGGGCTCGGCGAGTTCGAGGGAATCGTGATCCCGTAGACCATCGGGGCGCCGCGCTTTACAATCCTCTCACCCGGTTTCTTTCCCGAGATCTCGACGCTTACCGTGCCGTATAAATCCGTGAATCCGGGATTTTTTAGATTCACCTCGTCGGGCAGGATGAGAAACTCGAGCCCGTGCTGCTGCGCCACCGAGCGATAGAGGAAGATGTAATCGATCGTCCCCGTCTCGAGCAGTGCGAGAAGATCGGTCTCCTTCGGTCTGATGAAACGTCTGTCTTTCTCGAGCAGCCGAGCAGCCAGACCGCTTTCTCCGTAATATTCCCCGGCGAGTTTCATCGTCAGCACGGCCCTGTAGCCACACGGATCGGCGTCGGGATCGGAGCGTCCGAAGGCCACCCCGGGGTCGAGCAGCACCTCGTACCAGTTCCACGCGTCTATCTCCCCATGCCGTTTCGAATCTTCCGTGTGGACGATCGCCATCTCGTTGCTGGCAAACTTGATGTTCCAGGATGCGTGGTCCGGGATTAGGAGCGCGTCGATCACCGTGTAGGCTGCCGACGCCATCACGTCGCATTCCCTGCCGAGGTCGGATATCTTCCTCGCGCAAGACCTGCTCCCGGCGGATTCGAGCCGAACGGTGACACCTGGATTCTCCTCCATGAACATCCTGGAGATCCTTCTGAACGGCACCGACAGGCTGCCAGCGTGAAATACGATCAGCGTCCCTCCGGAACTTTCCTCCACCCTCTCTCCGTCCCCGCACGACTGCATGGGCAACGATCCGGAAATGATAGAGACAGCAAATAAAACCGATAATAGACGAGCCCGCATCAGCGGGTACCTCCTGGCGATGAAAATCCCCCTCCTGCTACCGCAAGATATCAAAAGACAACGGGTTGTCAATGGATATGTACAACGATGCATATCGGTTGCCGTAATATCCTTTGATAAAATAATTTATGCTTCATATCTGAATCCAAAGGGTGTATATTCTTACCCCTTACTATCTCTGCAATCGATAAAACGAAGGAGGCCTCACGGAATGTCTTCACAAGATCGTATCGCTGAAATGAAGGGGGGGCGCGAAATCGTCACCCGGTTCGACTTCGAGGTAGTCCCCCTGGACAAGGGCTATGCTAACCGCTGGCTGCGGATCGACGTCGGTACTGGAGAGATCTCGATCCACCCCGTCGATGACGAGATGAAGAGACTCTGGACCGGCGGGAAGGGATTCGATCTCTGGATGACTTTCGGCGAGATCGATAAGGATACGAAGTGGGACAGCCCGAACAATCCGATCTGTTTCTCTTCCGGCCCGCTAGGCGGCACGGTCTCCTTCCCCGGTTCGGGCAAGACGATCGCTACGGCGATATCCCCTCTGACCAGATCGATCATGGACTGCAACGTCGGCGGATACTTCGGGCCGTTCCTCAAGTTCGCCGGCTTCGACGCGATGATGGTGACCGGCAAGGCAGATGAGGACGTCATTGTACTGATCGACGCGGTCGCGGGAAATGTAACCATCGAGAAGGCGCCCCTGGAGAGCGTCGACTCGCATCTGATCGCCGAAGAGCTCGCCGAGATGTATGCCGATGACGAGCTCGATCTCCGGAACATCGCGTGCGTGTCGGCCGGGCGCGGCGCGGAGCATACGAGGATGGGCATTCTCAACTTCTCCTTCTGGGACTGGCGGCGCGGCGCGCCGCGGCTCAAGCAGGCCGGGCGCGGCGGTGTCGGCACCGTTTTCCGCGACAAGAAGATCAAGGCAGTGGTCATAAAAAACAACCAGGTCACTCCCGCGTGGAAGATCGAGGAGAGCAAGGTCGCAAAGCTGATCACCCCGAAAAAGATCTCGATCCAGTGCAAGGGCGAGATCGGGGAACTCCACGAGATCATAGAGAAGTGGAACTGCGATCCTGAATACGCCATCGAGATGATGCAGGACATCCAGGAGCGCTTTCGCCACATCTCCAGGACTGCGATCGACGAGATCAACCGCAAGACGGGCAAGCCGAAGTCTCATCTCTACCACATCGCGACCTTCTACAAGACCTTCTCCCTTGAACCGAAGGGTGAGACGGTCATTCAGGTCTGCGTGGGGACCGCCTGCCATGTCAAGGGCTCGGCAAAGATCCTCGACTCGTTCGAGAGGGTCCTCGGCGTCGACACCGGCGGGACGACAGACGACAACAGATACTCGCTTGAGGCGGTCGCCTGCCTCGGCGCCTGCTCGATAGCGCCGGTGGTGAAGATCGGCGAGGAGGTATTCGGCAACGTCCAGTCGAAGGACGTCGAGAAGCTCCTGAAGCAGGCGAAGCGCGGCGTTGCGGAGAAGAAAGAGGCCGCCTGGGAGATCGCGAAGGGCGGCGGGGTGAAGATCGCACCGGCAGATCTCGAGAGGATAGCATCCGCACAGAAAGAAAAAGATGCCGGTTTCAAGAAGATGCTGATGGTATGCACCGGCACCGGCTGTGTTGCGGCGAAGGGATTCGATATCCGCGACGGGCTCGTGAAGGCTCTCGAGGAGAAGGGAGCCTCTTCCGACTACGCCGTGGTCGCGACGGGGTGCAACGGCTTCTGCGCCTCCGGCCCGATTATCGTCATTCAGCCCGACGGGATATTCTACCAGAAGGTAAAGGAGAAGGACCTCGGCGAGATAGTCACCTCCCTCGAGAACAACGAAACGATAGAGCGACTACTCTACAAAAACCCCGTATCGGGCGAGATCAACGAGAAGATGGGCGATATCCCTTTCTTCAGCAAGCAGCAGCTCATCGCACTGCGCAACAAGGGGATCATCGACCCGGAGAACATAGACCACTACATCGCGCGCGGCGGATATGACGCACTGCGCAAGGTCCTCGGCGGGATGAAGCCGGAGGATATCATCGAAGAGGTGATCGCCTCGGGAATCCGCGGGCGCGGTGGCGGAGGCTTCCCTGCCGGCGTGAAATGGAAATCAGGCTGGAAGGCCGCCCGCGAGCGCGAAGAGGAGATCTTCGTAGTCTGCAACGCCGACGAGGGCGACCCCGGCGCCTTCATGGACCGCTCGATCATCGAGACCGACCCCCATTCGGTCATCGAGGGAATGATCATCGGCGCCCGCGCCGTCGGTTCCAGCGAAGGCTACATATACATCAGGAAGGAATACCCGCTCGCGCAGACGAGGCTGGCCAGGGCGATCGAACAGGCCCGCGAGTACGGACTGCTCGGCGACGACATCCTCGGCAGCGGGTTCTCGTTCGATATTCACGTGCACCGCGGCGCAGGCGCGTTCGTCTGCGGAGAATCGAGCGCATTGATGGCCTCGATGGCCGGCAAACCGGGCGAGCCGCGCGCCAAGTACGTGCACAGCGTCGAGTACGGATTCCGGGACAAACCGACGGTGCTCAACAACGTCGAGACCTGGGCAAACATCCCCGAGATCATATCGAAGGGCGCAAAGTGGTTCGCCGCAATCGGTACCGGAGACGTCAGCGGGAATCCGTGGAACGGCTCTTCGGGTACGAAAGTCTTCTCGCTCGTTGGCGACGTCCGCAACACCGGCCTCGTGGAGGTCCCGATGGGTATTACGCTCCGCGAGATCATCGAGGATGTCGGCGGCGGCATCCCCGACGGACGTGAGTTCAAGGCCGTCCAGACCGGCGGGCCGTCGGGCGGCTGCCTGCCGGCGGCGAAACTCGACATGAAGGTCGACTTCGACTCACTCATCGAGGCCGGCTCGATGATGGGATCGGGCGGCATGATCGTCATGGACGATCACACATGCATGGTAGACGTCGCGCGCTACTTCATCGACTTCCTCATGGACGAGTCGTGCGGGAAGTGCACCGCCTGCCGCGAGGGGCTCCACCTGATGAGCAATATCCTCAACCGTCTCTGCAATGGAGAGGGCCGGGCCGGAGACATCGAGCGGCTCGAGGAACTCTGCGCTACGGTGCAGGACACGAGTCTCTGCCAGCTTGGAGGTTCGGCGCCCAATCCGGTGATGAGCACTATCAATTACTTCCGCGAGGAATACGAGGAACACATAAAAGAGAATAAATGCCGCGCCGGGGTGTGCAAGGCGCTGATCGAATACCGGATCGGCGCGGACAACTGCACCGGATGCACGCTCTGCTTCAAGAACTGCCCCGTTGATGCGATCACCGGGGAGAAAAAAGAGATCCACGTGATCGATCCCGGGAAATGCATCAAGTGCGGTATCTGCTACGAAGTCTGCAATTTCGACGCTGTGGAGGTGATATAAATGGCCAACGGCAAGATCAACATCACGATCAACGGTATCGAGGCCACCGTCCAGAAGGGCTCGTATCTCCTTCAGGCGCTCCGCGACAACGGAGTCGCTGTCCCGACGCTCTGCCACCACAAGGACCTCACCCCCTCGGGGACGTGCAGGCTCTGCGTAGGCGAGGTCGAGCAGAGGGGAAAGAAGAAGCTGGTCACGTCGTGTAACTTCCCCGTACGCGGGGAAATCGCCGTGGATACCGAGTCGGAGAGGGTAGAGACCCACCGCAGGGTGCTCGCCGAGATGTACCTCGGCCGCTGGCCGAACGTGCCGCTGATCCAGGAGGTCGCGGCGATATGCGGAGCGACCGATAAAGAAAAATATCGCAGCGAGCTGACCGACGAGAACCCCAAGGCCTGCATCCTCTGCACCCACTGCGTGCGCGCGTGCGACGAGTTCATCCAGGAAAGGATACTCGATTTCGCCGGCCGCGGGATCAAGCGTCACCTGACGATGCCCTTCGGCGAGGTCGATCCTCACTGCATAGGCTGCACCTCGTGCGCGTATGTCTGCCCGACCGGGGCGATCGAGGTCGTCGATGACATGAACCATCCTGTCGATCCGCAGATGATCCGCGACTTCGGAATGCGGATCAACGCCGAGATGGCGATGCTCGACAAGGACCAGTGCAGGATGCGCGAGGTCGGCACGGCGAACATCGTCGACGTGATGGACGCCTACGACCTGCTCCCAGTCCACAACTACAAGTTCGGTTCGCACGAGAACACGAAGAACATCGACTCGAAGATACTCAAGGCAAGGTACTACACGCAGGACCACCCCGACGGATGCTGGAAGGGCTGCTCGATGGCCTGCGCCAAGGCCGTTGACGGCTTCGAGCTCAGGACCGGCCCGTACAAGGGCGACCGCGTGGTAGTCGACGGTCCCGAGTACGAGACAGCCGCCGCGGGAGCCAACATGGGCTGCTTCGACGCCGACTTCATCATCGAATGGAACTTCTACTGCGACACGTACGGAATCGACACGATCTCGTTCGGCACCTGCATGGCCTTCGTGATGGAAGCCTTCGAGGCGGGAGTCATAACGACGGAGCACACGGGCGGCAAGGAGCTGAAATTCGGCGCCACGGGCGCTGTGATGGAGTGCATGCACGAGATCGCCGTGGGCGAAGGCTTCGGTGTCGAGGTCGGCCAGGGCATCCGGTACCTCAAGGAAAAATGGATTCGGGAACTCGGCGCGGACGCCGATTTCCTCCAGGACATCGGTATGGAGGTCAAGGGCCTCGAGTACTCCGAGTACGTATGCAAGGAATCGCTCGCCCAGCAGGCCGGCTACACGATGGCCGTCAAGGGGCCGCAGCACGACGAGGCCTGGCTGATCTTCATGGACATGGTAAACAACCAGATACCCACCTTCGAGGACAAGGCCCGGGCCCTCTACTACTACCCCCTCTGGAGGACATGGTTCGGGCTTCACGGCCTCTGCAAGCTGATCTGGAACGACATCGTCCCGCTGAGCAACAAGAACTACGAGCCCCAGGTCGCGGCGAAGGTCCCCGACCATGTCGAGGACTTCTTCCGCTTCTACGAGGGGATGACCGGTGAGCCGCTCGACGAGGAAGGGATGCTCGCGCAGTCGGCCCGCGTACACAACCTCCAGCGCGTCATGACGAGGATGCTGGGATACGGCCTGCGCAAGGACGACATGCCCCCGTACAGGGCGGTCGGGCCGGTGACGGCCGAGGAATACGAGTCGCGCGCCGAGAGATACAACAAGCAGCTCGAGGAACTCGCCGGGTTCGACACGAAAGGCAAATCGACAGAGGAAAAGATGAAGGCTATCCGCGAGTACCGGATGGACCAATACAACAGGGTCGTCGACGCCGCCTACGACAAGAGGGGCTGGACCCGCAACGGCGTCCCGAAGATCGAGAGATTGAAAGAGCTCGGCATCGACCTGCCGAGACTCGTCGAGATAATCAAGGACGACCAGGAATAGTTTGTGTATATTCCAGGTATGAAAGGCAACAACCCTATATTCGAGCGGAACGTCCCCGGCACGACGGAAAAGCTTGCGAAGGCGACAGTCGGGATAGCCGGCTGCGGCGGACTCGGCTCGAACGCGGCGGTGGCGCTTCTGCGCGCCGGCATCGGGCGGCTGATCCTGGTCGATCACGATACAGTCGAGGCCTCGAATCTCAACCGCCAGCATTATTTCCAGGCCGACATCGGAAAGAAGAAGGTCGAAGCGCTTGCGGCGCATCTGAAGGCGATCAATCCCGAAGTCGAACTGGTCCTCCATGACCTGGAATTGACTCCTGAAAACGTTCCGGAGATCTACGCCGATGCCGAACTGCTTATAGAAGCCTTTGACAGGGCCGACAGAAAGAGATGGCTCATCGAGTCGTGGTGCGTCGCCTTCCCCGACAGGCCGATCGTGGCGGCGAGCGGCGTATCCGGCTGCGGCAACACGGACGGGATGCACGTTCATTCGTCGGGCAACATACATGTATGCGGCGACGAGGAATCTGACATGACCATGGGACTCTGCGCCGCGCGCGTCATGATGGCGGCGTGCATGCAGGCGAACGTGGCGATAGAGCTGCTCACCGGAGACAAGGAATGATACTGGTAAACAACCGTGACAAGGTCGAGTGGCGCGAAGGCATGACCGTTCAGGATGTGCTCGACGCGATGGGTTACGATTACGCTCTTATCACTGTGACTATAGAGGGAACATTCGTTCCCGAGCATGACTACGAAACATGCACAGTGCCCGACGGCTCGAAGGTCGGGCTCTTCCACCTCGCACACGGCGGCTGAGGCCGTTCCCCGGCCCGATACGGCTTAGAAATACATGCTTAATCCGACAACAACCGTGCCTGCCTGGAGCGACCAGTCTCCGCTGGTGGTTTTTGTGAATTCCTCGGAGGAAAAATAATCATTTATCTCTTCCCTCTCGGTGTATCTCGATTGATAGGTAAGGGTCGACTGATATTCCATGTGAAAACTGATTCTCCTGGTGGCGAACCATTCCACCCCGACAGCACCCTTCAGGCCGGCCGACCAACTCCTGCTATAGTACGACCGATACAGCTGCGAAGATCCTGAGTCGTAATGGACTGTGTCCCCCTCGCGCTTCTGATCAGACCTGCTGAAAGATATCACCGGGCCAAGTCCCCAGAAAAAATTGATATAGGAATCCGGCCATGGATACATCAT
>JAUWMD010000192.1 GCA_030613345.1 Candidatus Krumholzibacteriota bacterium | reverse complement strand
GAGTGCGTAATCGATCCCGGCCAAGCGACCTCCATTGGCTTTAAGTCCGAGGCGGTGGAGATCGCGGGCGACCAGCTCCTTGCCCGTGCCGCTTTCCCCTGTGACCAGAACGGTGCTCGGGATGCCGGCAACGCGGGCGATCTGCTCGCGGAGCTGACGCATCGCGTCGCTCGAGCCGATGATCGGAGAGTCAGCGCCGAGATCGCGCCTCAGCGATGCGACCTCGGACTCGAGCCTGACCCGATCGAGTGCGTTCTCGATCTCGCGGGAAACGCGCTCCATCGATTCGGCCTTGTCGATGAAGCTGTATGCACCGAGATGGATCGCCTTCACGCAGCGGTCGAAGTCGCCCGTGCCGGTATAGACGATCACCGGCGTCGGATCCTTCCGCTCGCCGAGCAGGCGGAGGACCTCGAACCCGTCGACGCCTGGCATCTCGAGGTCGAGTATGACGCAGTCGACCGCCTCGCTGGCGATCATGTCGAGCGCCTGCTTGCCACCGGTGGCGACGATCGTCTCGTAGCCGCCGACGCGCTTGAGGTCGTAGGCGTACTGCTGAGCGAGGGGGAGGACGTCGTCTACTATCAAAATCAGCGCCATCTCGTTACCCTCCGGCCTCTGCGGGCAGATATATGATCATCCGGGTCCCCGCGCCTGCAGTGCTTTCCACTTCTATCCTGCCATCGAGGTCCATCACGAGCCTCCGTACTATCGACAACCCCAGGCCCGTCCCGTCCGCCTTCGTAGTATAGAAATCATCGAATATCCGCGCCTTCTGCTCCTCGCTCATCCCCGCGCCGGTGTCGGCTACCATGACACGGATCCACATCCGGCCGTCGTCGCCCGGGACGTGTTCCGTCGTGACGGTGACGGTCCCGCTGTTCGATCCGATGCTGTCGATCGCGTTGCGCACAAGGTTCTCAAGTATGCGCCGCAGCGATACCGGATCGGCCTGGACTATTGCTCCTTTGCAGAGTCCGGCTCGCAGCAGGGCCGGCCCCGTACCCTGCAGGTCCGTTACGATACCGGCAGTGATCTCGCTCACGTCGCACCGCTTGCGGTTGAGGCGAGGATACAGGCGGGCGTAGTTCGATGCAAGGTCATCGAGGTACCCGATGCTCGAGTTGAGCGTCTCCTCGCGTTCCGCGAAGATCTCCGGCATAGCATGCGGGTCCTCGCGCGAGAGCTGCGAGAGGTGGCGGATGATGTTGCGGATCGGCGTCAACCCGTTCTTTATGTCGTGGTTCACCTGCCGCGCCATCTCGCCCAGCGTCGCGCGGCGCTCGGCGTCCCTGATCCGCAGGGCCCCGGCCCGCAGCCTGTCGGTCATGGCGGCGAGAAGGCTCGAGAGAGCACCGATCTCGTCCCTGCGATCGGTCTCGAACTCGACGTCGAGGCGGTCGAGATCGATGCGGGAAGTCTTACCCGCGAGCTCGGTCAGCGGCCGGCTTATCCGGGAGGAGAGCCAGCCGACCAGGATGATGGCGGCGAGGCCTGCGATGGCTACAACAATGAGGAACCAGCGATCGATGCTCCGGCGAAGATCGTCGAGCCCGGCGAGGTCGTGCGTCACGCTGAAACTCGCTTCATCGAACTCGATGCGATCGGCGCCGATATACGGTACCCTGAGCTCGCGGACGATCGCCCGCGAGCGGGCCGCATGCTGTAACTGAAATCCGTCCGGAGGAGCCAGTGTCACCGCGAGGTCGGTCTCACCTGCCAGACGGGAAAGGAAGTGCTTTTCCACCGCCACTCCGCCCGTTACCGTGAACATGCGGCCGCCGATCCGCAGCGAGTCGACGCGGGCGAGGACGATCATTGGTTTGTCGGGAGTGCGCACCTCGACCAGGGCGGCAGATTTCGGCGCGGAGGCCAGCAATCGAGGGAGCTCCGGCTCGAGGCGGCCGAATTCATTGCGGAAATGTCCCGAGCTCAATATTCGCCCCTCGTCGTCCTGTATCTGGAGCATCGAGAGGCCTGCGATCCGCATTGCGCCGGTCGCGTAGTCGAGCAGGTAGCGGCGTTCGCCCTGATCGCCTGCGACCGCGGCGCCGCGGAACCGGTTATCGTCGAGTATTGCATCTTTCAGGGCGGCGAGGGAGGTGGCTAGAGATTCGCTCTCCTGTTCGATGTCGTCCTCGATCACAGAGACGAGAGCATCGACGCGGAGTTCGTACTGATCGGTGAGCCGTTTCGTCATCTCTGACCTGATGAGGAGCGAGAGGGCGATCATCGGCACGAGCACGGCCACGATGAAGATGACGAGCAGGCGGTTACGGAACGACAAGCGGCTCACCTCCCCGGCGGCGCCTCTGCTGCCTGCGGCAACGCGCCGGTGATGAACGGATTACCATACCAGTCTATCGAGAGGCCGGCGGCTTCCCTGCGCATGATCACGTGCCTCCGCGTGTCGACGAGCGGCAGCAGGGCGCGGGCGAAATCCCTGCCGAGCCCCGACAGCCAGCGCGCGCTTTCGATCAGCAGCTTCGCCTCGTTGCACGGATCGGGCGGATTCAGGGGCAGCGCGATGATATATGCGAAGTCGTTGCCCTCCAGCAGGCTCTCGCGGATCTCCGCCTCCGTGGTCCCGGCAGCAGCAATACCCCGCGGCTGTTCTGCGAGCCCGGTTACAGCGGAGACTATCTGCGCCGCCTCGGGCGAAGCGCCGGGACCGGCTACGGCAAGCGCGACTATCCGCTCGGCAAGATCCCGGGCGACGGAATCGGAGCTGTCATAGAGGATACGCCGCGGTGTGGACGGTGAATACGCGCTGTGCGACAGGGATGGCCGCCACTCTTTGCCTTCGGACAGGACGGCGCATCGGTCCAGCCCGTCCCACCAGCATGATGCCGGATGTCCGCGGGCGACGCTGCGGACCGCGTCCTGCGCGAGACCGTCGGAGAATTCCCGGGAGATCCCGGCGGGGATGCGCCCCGAACGGATATCCCGCACGCGCGTGGTCGAGAGAAGCACGTAAGTCATGTTCCATGGGAGGGGGACGGTTTCGAGGTGCGGCCGTGCGGCGGCGTATTCGATGACGTCCGGATCGGCGGTGATCATCACATCGACAGTTTCCTCGAGCAGGTCGCGCGCGTCACGGGCCTCGGGCTCGATGAACAGGATGACCGGTCCGTCGGCATTGAAGGCAGGGGATGCCGTGAACGGGCGCCTGAACATCAGGCTCGACAACATCGGCTCCATTTCAATCCGGTAGGGACCTGAGCCGAGAGGCCAGTGGTGCGGCGGCGCATGCTTTGCCACCGCGAACAGACGTGTTGACACGACGCCGGGGACGTCTTTGTGTGGCCGTGATAGGTAGACATGCACGCTGCGTTCACCGACGACGACGGCCGAGTCGACGCCGGCGGCCCAGATCAGCGCTTCTGTATTCGGGCGCTGCCAGCACAGGACGACGTCGCGGGGGGTAACGGGACTTTTGTCCCAAAAACGTGCGTCCGGCCGCAGATCGAATGTCCAGCGCCACCCGCCCTTTCCGCTGCGCCACGATGCGGCAAGACCCGGCCGCACCTTTCCCCGGCAGTCGATTGTGACCAGGGTCTCGTAGAGGTGACCGAACAGGATCCGCTCGCTCTCGCTGCGCGCCGCCGGCGCATGAAACGGATCGACCTTTCCGGGCAGGGCGAACCGGATCGTATCGGCCCATTCAGCCGGGACTGGAATGACGCAGCACCCCGGGGAGATCGCGGGGCCTGTCTCCATCGCATGCCGCCCTCCGCAGGCGGAGAGCGTCAGCATGCCGCACAGGGCGGTCATCAATACTGTTAACGATTTACGCATCCCGTTGAATATACCACCTATCATACCGAGGAAGAACAGATTCAGGACGGCTTATTGAAGAACAGGTAAGCCGTTTTCATTTATTTTTCGGAAAAAAGACCGCGCAGGAGGATAGTAACCCTTGACACGCACAGTAACCATCTGTATGTTAGTGTGCAAATGCAATGAATTGGAGATGATATGAGTGGCGAACTCTCTCAGCTCAAGCGATACCTGCACGAGACGTTAGGTGCTGAAATCTTCCCCATTTCGTGGGATGACGGCACACGGCTGCCGTTTTTCCTCCGGAATCTCTACACCTTTTTTAAAGTACAACTGCTGGAAGCATCCTGTCTGCTGATGCTGGATCGTAAAGAGCAGGAGCAATCACCTGCAACAGTCCGTAAGCACATGGACCAGGTAAAAACCAGATGGGATGGAGAGATTGTATATGTGCGGGCAAGAGTCACCGCCTACAATCGCAAACGGTTAATTGAGCACAAATTGCCTTTTGTGGTTCCCGGTAACCAGATGTATCTGCCCATGCTGGGTATCGATTTGCGTGAGCACTTCAAAAAGTTGCGTACAGAAACTCACAAGTTTAGTCCCTCTACGCAGGCACTGGTCATCCATGTGTTGCTCTACGGAACCACAAAGAGGATATTTACGCCGACCGAAATGGCCGGGTTTCTTGGGTATTCTGTGATGACGATGACTCGGGCCTTCGATGAACTGGAGTCCTCCAACCTGGGGGATATCTTCCTCGAAGGCCGAGAACGATGTGTTCAATTTGCCAAACCAGAAAAAGACATTTGGGCAAAGGCCCAGCCATTTTTACGTAGCCCGGTTAAAAAACAAATCCACATTGACCCGCTGAACGTAGATCTACCGGGGCCCCGCGCCGGTTTATCCGCACTGGCTGACTACACCATATTGGCCAAACCGGCTAATCCTGTTATTGCTTTAAGTGGAAAAGACTGGAAATCGTTGAAGCAACGTCATCGAGTCAATGAGTTCCCGTCCCAGGAGCCCGGGGTACTGGAGATCGAAGTTTGGAGCTATGCCCCAAGCCTGTTTGCCAAAGACAAGGTAGTGGACCGCTTGTCGCTGTACCTGTCGCTCAAAGAAAGCCAGGATGAGCGGGTTGAAGCCGCGCTTGAAGAGATGATGAAGGGGCTGCAATGGTAAAAGGGTTGGATCTCTTCAGGGAACACTTTCGTGGATACGCTGATCGCTATGTGCTGATCGGTGGAACTGCCTGTGATCTGGCGATGGGTGAAGCCGGGCTCGA
>JAUWMD010000198.1 GCA_030613345.1 Candidatus Krumholzibacteriota bacterium | reverse complement strand
CTGGGGCCCCTCGTTTACGAAGATGCGGATCTTCACCGTGTTCTTCTTCTCGTCCTTTTCGACCGACTCGAGATCGACCGTCGCGGAGAAGTACCCGTTCTTGACGTAGAACGACCTTATCGATTCCAGGTCCCGCCTGAGGAAGTCCCCCCTGTACTTCGGTTTGTTGAATATGTGCCATAATTTCTTTTCCTTCGTGTGCATCCGCTTCTTCAACTCGCCGTCGTCGAAGCTGCGGTTGCCCAGGATCAGGATGCTCTTGACTACGGGCAGATCCAGGCCAAAGTCGGTCTCGTCGGCCGCGGCGTATCCTGCCAGGACGGCGACAAAGGCGACGGCTGCCGCCGCGCGCATCGGTACTCTTGAAGAGAATCGGGGCATTGAGATTGACAACACCTTCTGCTGCGTGTAATTTCGTCAGGTGATGAAAGACTGGATGTCTAAACTGCGCTCGAAGATACGGGCCCTGGCTCTGGCTGCCTCTTTGCTCGCAGCGGCGACACTTCTTGTGGCGGGATGTGAAAAACCCGACACCGTCGGCACGCAAAAGGCCAGAAACCTCACGCCTGACGAAAGGTATCTCGTCCAACTTTATTTGAAAATAAACGATTTAGAAACAAATCTCCAAGATAATCCGGCCGACAGCGCCAGAAAGTGGGACGAGTTTAAAGCCTCTGTGGACACGGCCAGGGTCAAACGGACGATAGCCGAACTGGAAAAGGACCCGAAGAGGTGGTTCGGCGTTTATACTCGCATTAACGACCTGATGTTCGACAAGCGGCCCTGAATACCCCCGATCACCCGAATAGATTGAATATGTCGACGGCGAAGATGAAGGCCATCAGTGCTATCAGTATGATAAATCCGATCTGACCCATCACCTGCTCGACCTTCGGGCCCGGCTTGTAGCCGGTCAGACCCTCCACGAGGAAGATCACGAAATGTCCCCCGTCGAAGGGAAGTATCGGCAGGAGATTGAATATCGCCAGGTTGAGTGAGAAAAAGGCGATGAACGTCAGCAGGTAGTTGAAGCCCCACCTCACCATCTCACCGGCCATTTCTCCAACGCGAATGGGACCGCCGACGGCCTTTATCGACGCCTGGCCGGAGAAAAGCTTCTTCAGGAATTTCATGATCCCGACGAACATCTCCTTGTACGCTTTGGAGCCGAGCACGACAGCCTCGCCGAAGCCGACCTTCTCCTTCTCGTAATATTCGTTTATACCGATCGCCCCTACCTCGATGATATCGAGTCTCTCCCCCTCCTTCGCCGCGTCCATCCCCTCGGGTATGATCGTCGCCGAGAGGGTATCGCCGTCCTGGACCCATCTGAAATCCATCGGCACATCGAGACGGTCGTGGATAAGCTGCTGGAGCTCTATATAGCTGTTGAGGGTGGTATCGTTTACCGAGAGGATCAGAGCCCCACTCTTCATACCGGCGTCGTACGCGGGACCATCCCGCTTGACGTCGCCTATCATGGGCCGTGAATACGAGAAGATTCCTACGATCAGCCTCTCCTCCTCCTCGTTCCAGGCCGGGGATACATCGATCTCGAGCGTGTCGGTCACCCGGACCACGATGAATCTCGAAATCGCGTCCTCGTCGTATGTGATCAGGTCGGAGATCTCCTTGCCGACAACCAGCTCCTCCCCGTTGATGGAGAGGACCCTGTCACCAGGCATGAACCCGGCCGCCTCTGCGGGCGAATCGGGCGTCACGTTGACGATCATGTCTCTCGGGTTGGCGATGAAGACACCTTGCGTCCAGATGCTCATGACGAAGAGAATGAGGGCTGCAAGCGCGTTCATGAACGGCCCGGCGAGGACTACCGATATCCTCTGCCAGGGATTCTTGTTCCTGTAATACTTCTCTTCGGGGACACCGGCGAGGAGTTCGTCAGTATCACTCTCTTCGCCCTCCGCTTTCTCGCTCTCGCCAGCCATCTTCACATACCCGCCGAACGGCAGAGCCGAGATGGCATACTCCGTCTCCCCGATCCGTTTCTTCAGGATCTTGGGGCCAAAACCGATCGAGAAGGTCACCACATATATGCCGTTGAGCTTCGCAGCTATGAAGTGGCCCCCCTCGTGGACGATGACAACAATGCTCAGAACAAAAATGAATGCTGCAAGTGTCAGAAGCATAGATCCTCCATCATCAGGCGGCCGGTCCGCCGTATCTTTCATTCAGAAATTCCCGAGCCCAGCGGTCAGCCTCAAGGACATCCTCAACCGTTCCGGCCGGGCCCGTTTTATGCGCGGCAAGCGCCTGTTCTATCCAGTCTATAATATCGAGGAAACCTATCCTTCCCGCAAGGAAGGCCTCGACCGCCGCCTCGTCGGCCGCGTTCAAAACGGCGGGAGCCGTACCACCCTTCCCCGCCGCCTCCATCGTGAGCACAAAGGCGGGATACCTCTCCGGCTCAAAGGTATGGAAGTCGAGCCTCGAGAGCTCTTCGAGGGAGAGCTGCTCCCACGGGAACTTCACCATCCCGGGATGGTAGAGAGCGCTGATGATCGGCAGCTTCATGTCGGCAGGGCCGAGATGCGCCATCAACGAACCGTCCCTCAGCCTCGTGATGCCGTGAACGCGCGACTGCGGGTGGATTACGACACCGATAGATTCGTAACCGTAACCGAACAGCCAATGCGCCTCGATCACCTCGAGCCCCTTATTGAGCAGGTGCGCCGAATCGACCGTCACCTTCCTCCCCATCTTCCACGTCGGATGGTCGAGCACCTGCGCTACGGTGACGTTCTTCAGGTCGGCGAGCGCCCTGCCGAAGAAAGGCCCGCCCGATGCAGTGAGAATAATCTCGACTGTCTCGTCCTCGTGCCCCTTGAGGCACCTGGAGAGCGAGAAGTGCTCGCTGTCGACGGGGATCACGCGCGCACCGCCATTCTCGAGCAGCCGGTCGACGATCTCACCGCCGGTAACGAGTGATTCCTTGTTGGCCAGTGCCACATCGCACCCGCTCTCGAGCGCCATTACTGTAGGCACAAGCCCTGCAACCCCGACGAGGGCGTTGATGACGAGATCGGGCTTCGGGTCGGAAATCAGCCCGATCAGGCCGTCTGTTCCGATCCCCGTGCTTCTCTCGGCGAGGTCGGAGTCCTCGGCCATCAGTTTCGCGTGCGCATCTTCGTCTCTCAGTGCGAACCTGGCCCCCGCAAACTCGCGCCGCTGCAAGCCCAACTCGCCGATGTTGTTTCCCGCCGCGAGGCCGATGATCTCGAAGTCTTCCGGGGCGTGCGAGATTATCTCGACGGCGGCCCTCCCTATAGAGCCCGTCGAGCCGAGTATGACGATCTTTCTTCGCTTGCGCTCCATATCAGACCTTCAGCACAAAATATCTCAGAATGTAATATATCAGCGGCGCGGTGAACAGCAGCGAGTCGAACCTGTCGAGTATGCCACCGTGCCCCGGTATCGCCGTAGAGGAATCCTTGATCTTGGCGTCGCGCTTGATCATCGACTCAACAAGATCGCCGAGCTGCCCGATGACGGAAGCCGCTATCGCCAGCGCTACCGCATCCACGATGCCGAGCTGAGTGTCCATCAGCTCGCGCGCTATGAGTATCCCGACTATTGAAAGAAACGTGCCACCCAGGGCCCCCTCGACCGTTTTACCCGGCGATATCGAGGGAAAGAGCTTCCGTCTGCCGAACATCTTGCCGAAGATGTAGGCCCCCGTGTCATAAGACCACGTCATCGTAAAGACGATGATGACGAACGTGAAGCCCACCGCGTAATCTAGGCCGGCGATTATCGGCAGCTCGCGCAGAAGCATCAGGTGGCTGCCGAGCCACGATATGTACAGCACTCCGAATATCGTGACCGAGATGTGATATACGGCGTGCCCCTTGTCCCTGCGGATCAGCTCGACAATCATCACTGCGATGAACGTCAGCGTCAGCAGGACGTTGGAGTAGATCCCCTGCCTGAAGAAGAGGCACCAGGGAAGCACCCCCCCGCTGAGCACCACGACCCCATTGTATGGTCGCAGCCCTTTATCCTCCATCATCTTGTAGAACTCGAAGAGGCCGACGACGATTATCATGTCGACCAGTATCAGGTAGTAGATACCACCGCGGTGGGCGATTATAGCGAAGCACGGCAGAAAGACGGCTGCGGCGAGCAGCCTCCTTGGAAGCGATCCCCCGCGGGATTTCTTTTCCATTCCATCCGTCACTTCTCTCCCCTGCCGCCGATGTCTCCGAACCTTCTCTCACGCCCGAGGTACTCGTCTATTGCAGCGAAGATGTGCTCCTCGCGAAAGTCGGGCCAGAGCACGTCGGTAACTACGATCTCGGTGTAAGCAAGCTGCCAGAGGAGGAAGTTGCTTATCCTCATCTCGCCCGATGTCCTTATCAGAAGATCGGGATCGGGGATATCGGGCGAATAGAGATATCCGGCAAATGTATCCTCGTCGAGCGATCCGGGATCGAGGCCGCCCGAGGCGGCGGCGGCGGCGATCTTCCTCGCCGCATCCACGATCTCCGCTCGCCCCCCGTAGCTCAGGCAGAGATTGAGTATCATCCCGTCGTTAGACGAGAGCGACGCTATAGTCTCGTCGAGCGTCTTTTTCGTCCCTCCCGGAAGCAGGTCGAGTCGACCCATCGCGCGCAGCCTGATGTTGTTGTCCTTCAGCTCGAGGTACTCCGACCTGAGGACCGTGCCGAGAAAGTGCATCAGCGCCTTTACTTCCTTCGAAGGCCTCTGCCAGTTCTCCAGCGAGAAGGTATAGAGGGAAAGGGCGGGGATACCGAGCCTCGCGCAGGTGCGTACCGTGACGCGGACCGACTCCCTTCCCGCCTTGTGGCCGGCGATCCTCGGGAGCCTGCGCTTCTTCGCCCACCTTCCGTTGCCGGCCATTATGACGGCAATATGCCCCGGCAGGTCGTGCATACCCTTGAGTCGTTCGATTTCCCTGTCTATATCCATGCGGGCGATCGCTGTCCTAGAACTCCAGTATTTCCTTTTCCTTCAAC
>JAUWMD010000257.1 GCA_030613345.1 Candidatus Krumholzibacteriota bacterium | reverse complement strand
AAGATTTTTCTCATGACCCTGTCTCCCTGACTAATAATACGATTTGAAGCTCTTCAACTTTACTTCGTGTTCTCTTTCGAAGCCGGCGAGCCCTTCGAGCAGCCCCTTGAAATCACCGATAAGTACAGTTGCGGCGTTCTCGTAGATAAGGACGCTTCGCCTCTCTCTTTCAATGGCAATTTCGATGATCTCGTCGAGCCCTGCATCGGAATCGGATAATTCCGGCATCGACAGCTCGATAGCCGGCGGGAACTGTATGAATCCCTCCACCTCGCCGGCCTGCTCGAATTCCCTGAGCACCATCTCGTGCCTGACCTCTTCCCGTTCGAGAATAGCGAGCAGTTCTCTGACCTCTTCCCCGCCAAACCTGTCCCGGAGATCCCTGTAAAACTGCGCCGAATCCCTCTCGAACTGGATCACCATATCGAGGAATTCCTTTGCACTCAGATAACTGCCCTCTTTAGAACTTGTCATAGAGAATCCTCTCCTGTGGGACACCTTTGGACAGAAGAACGTCGGTGACCGCGTCGATCATTATCGGCGGCCCGCACAGATATGCCTCGGCCTTGTACCCGCCCTCTAGATGCCTGTCGATGATCGTGTGGATGAATCCTCTCTCTCCGTCCCATTCCGGATCTTCATCCGACAGCGCGGGGAAATACTTGAAATTCGGAGACTTGCCGGCCATCTCCTCGAACATCGAATGGTCGTAGAGATCCTTCGTCGTCCTGCTGCCGAAGTAGAACTCTATCTCCCTGTTGCTGGCATGCGTCAGCCAGTATCGCGCTATAGCCTTGAGTGGGGCCAGCCCCACACCGCCAGCGCAGCATACTATCTTGCGTTTAGAATCTGTATTGAGGAAAAAATCGCCGTACGGTCCGGAAAAATATACCGTATCCCCGGGCCTGAGGGCATGCAGGTATGTCGAGCCCAGCCCCTCGGGAATCAGTTTTACGTTGATCTCTATCTCACCCTGCGTATCGGGATGTGATGCCACCGAATACGCCCGGTAATCGAAGTCGCCGTCTACATCGAATCTGATCTGCACGTACTGCCCTGGCTTGAAGCTGATCGACTCGGGCTCGACCAGTTTTATCTTAATCTCCCTTATATCCGAAGTGACCAGCTCGGTGGAGACGATCTCCCCCGTGTATTCCTTTATCTCGAGGTACTCCGGTGGGATGTAGATAGCCATGTCGCTGCGCACCTTGAGCTGACACGACATCCTGTATCCCTGCCTGATCTCCTTAGGCGTCAGGACCAGCGACTCGGTCGGCAGGGCCTCGCCCCCGCCCTCGCTGACAACAAGCTTGCAGTATCCGCACGTGCCTTTGCCGCCGCAGGCCGACGGGATGAAGTACTTGTTCTCGAACAGGACCCTCAGAAGGCTCTTGCCTCCCTCGGCCTTGAACTCCTTTTCCGAGTTGAGAGTGATCGTCACGGTCCCGTAACGGGAGATTACCTTGTCGAGGAACAGGATCAGGAACCCTATGAAAAGGGCGAACCCGTTTATGAATATGAGTGACTTGAGGATCATTCTACAGACTCGCAATCCCTGTGAAACCTATGAACGCAAGGGCCATGATCCCCGCCAATATCGCCGTTATTCCCGCCGCACCGAAATTCTCGGGCGGATCGGCGAACATCAGCTTCTTCCTCAGCCCGCCTATAGCGATGATCGCAAGGAACCAGCCTATGCCCGATCCGAACGCAAAGGCGACCGTCTGCCAGAAGGTATAGACCCTCAGCATCGCGAAGAGAGATACGCCGAGGATGGCGCAGTTGACCGTGATCAACGGAAGGAATATCCCGAACGCGTGATACAGCGCAGGCGAGAACCTGTCGAGGAATATCTCTATGATCTGGACAAGCGTCGCGATCGTGATTATGAAGACGAGGAACTGCAGGTACTGCAGCCCCATGGGTATCAGGACCTTGTTCAGGATGAGCCAGTTCGCCGACGCGGTCACCGTCATCACAATCGTCACGGCAATGCCCATCCCCGAAGCCACCCTGATGTTCTTCGAAATCGAGACGAAGGGGCACATGCCGAGGAAGTACGTCAGGGCAATGTTGCTCGTGATGATCGAGGCGAAGAGGATCAGCGCCAGATTCACTGCGCCCTCCTTCTCCTGATGGCGTTTATGATCAGGATGAACGTCCCGAGGGCGAAGAACGCACCGGGCGGGATCGAGAAGAGCGCCGCGGGAGTCATCGATTCAGGGATCACCCTGAAGCCGAAAAGGCTGCCGAAGCCGGTCAGCTCCCTGAAAAACGCTATAGTCATCAGCGAGAATCCGTAGCCCATCCCTGCACCGAGGGCATCGGAAACGGTCAGTCCGACCGGGTTGTTTATCGCGAAAGCCTCGGCCCTGCCCATGATGATACAGTTTGTGATGATCAGCGCCACGTACGGGCCAAGCGCCCGGCTGATGTCGGGCACGAATATCTTCAGCATCAGGTCGACCGTGATAACGAGTGTCGAGACGATCAGCATATATGCGATCATCCTTACCCGCTCGGGTATAACGGACTTGAGGATAGATATGATCGTCGAGTTGACGACAAGGATCACTATGACGGCGAGACTCATCACCAGCGCGTTCGCCATCAGGTTGGTAACGGCGAGCGCCGAGCAGAGGCCGAGTATCATCCCGAAGATCGGGTTGTTGTGCCACAGCCCCTCAACGAACACGGTCCAGTTCTTCGTCTTGAAGAGCCTGTACCCCTTTTGGGGAACCTTCAGTCCCGCTGCTTCCTTCATCTCCGCCCTGCCCTCATCAGAAAGCCTTATCCATCCCGGCCACACCCTTGTTGATTATCTTCTCCAGGGATTGCGCCGTCCGGCTTGCGCCCGTGATCGCGTCGACCTCGTTCGGCTGTGACGCGAACTTGACTATTTCGAGCTGCGGTCTTATCTCCACTCCTCTGAAACTCTCCTGGAACTCGATCTCGGAGATCCGCCCGCCAAGTCCGGGTGTCTCCGCCTGCGAGAGTACCCTCATGCCGTAGAGCTTCTCGTGATCGGCCGTGACAGCAAGAAGCACCTCGATCCTGCTCCATAATCCCGAACCCTCGGACTTGAAGGCTACCGTACCCGGCTCCTTGATCTTCGAGATGTAATAGACGGTGCCGCCGACCGTCATTATGTCGAAGTTCTCCATGAACACCTGCTCTGTCATCTCCTCAGGCGCCTCTATCTCGAACAAGTCGAGTATCACACGGTAAAACCGGACGTTGAACATGGCCGATGCACTGTTGTAGGCGAGCTGCGCACTGGAAAGCAGCAGCGTGCATACCGTCGAGAGGACGATGAGAAACAGTATCATCTTCCAGTGCTTCAAGCCTGCTTCCTTCCATACTTCGCACTGAGCATCCACTCGTCGATTATCGGCGAGAAGACATTACCGAACAGGACCGCGTAGAACACGCCGCATGAGAAATCGGAGAACGAGCGTATGATAAATGCCGTGATACCGGACAGTATCCCCGTCACCCACTTTCCAGACTTCGTACGGGGTGACACCCTCGTATCGGGATATATGAAGAAGGAGGACATGAGCAGATTGCCTACGAGCAGCGTCTTGGTCGAAGGAAAGATTCCGGGCAGCGCCATGTGAAACACAACTGACAGTATAGTGAC
>JAUWMD010000055.1 GCA_030613345.1 Candidatus Krumholzibacteriota bacterium | reverse complement strand
ACCGTCCACTGTCGTTCGTCAAGTATCTTTCGCGGATGGACTGGGATATCACGGTAGTAACCCCGAAGCCGGGGGAGTTCTGGATAAGCGATCCCTCTCTGGAGAAACAGGTGCCCGAATGTGTCCGTGTAGTAAGGACGGGTTCGCTCTCGGCGGGAAGGATATCCGGCGCTATCAATGGCTGTTGGCAGGGCGTTCGTGCCAGCTTCAGGCCATCCGGCCGTTTCGAGGCGATGAGAAGATTCGGGGAGCTTTTTCTCCTGCCTGACACATACATTGGATGGCAGCCCTTCGCGGTAAAGGCTGCCTCGCAGCTTTGCCGCAGGGAGAAATTTGATGCGCTCTATTCGACCAGCCCTCCCGACAGCACCCAGCTCGCTGCCCTGAAGGTCGCGTCGAGATTCAGAATTCCGTGGCTTGCCGATTTCAGGGATCCGTGGATCTCGCTTTATCTCCGCGACCCGGTCTCGACCGCTCACAGGAGAATCCTCGAAGGGATGGAAAGGCGTGTGGCACAGGGGGCCGACACGGTCGCTGTTGCGACGAGATGGCAGCAGGAGACTCTATCGGGGAAGGTGCCGTCGTGCAATGCGGTGATGATACCGAACGGGTACGACGAGGAGGATTTTGCCGGGGAGGCTGAGGGGCCGCCGAACGGCCCCCTCCAGATCACGCACTGCGGGATGCTCACGCTCGGCCGCAGATCCCACACTTTTCTGGAGGGCCTGTCCAGATTCCTCGCGTCGGTTCCCGGGGCGAGAGGGAACGTCAGGGTGACCTTCATAGGCGCGAGGGAGTCGGTGAACGAGGAGTGGGACGGCATGGACGGCCTTAATGGGACCGTGACGTTCGAAGACAACATGCCCCATGCCGATTGTGTCGCGCGGGAGAGGAAGAGCCACGCGCTTCTCCTGATAAAGCACGACAACGAGAGATACAACGGACTCGTACCGGGAAAACTGTACGAATACATCGGTGCGCAAAGACCGATCCTCGCCCTCGTTCCGCCGGGGGAGGCGGCTGATATCATCACCGGTCTTCGGAGAGGTGAGATCGCCGGGCCGGGCGACGCCGGAGAGGTCGCAGCCGCGCTTGAAAGGATTTATTCGGTTTATGCCGGCGGGATGCTCGATTCCGCCTATGACCTGTCACCCCGGCCAGGACTCTCGAGGAGGGTGGCGGCGGAGAGCCTCGGCCGGGAACTCGAACTGATCGCCGGGGGCAGGGGGGATGCCTGATGGTGGGGTCCGTAACGAGAAGGGATATCGCGATAGTCGCCGTATGTGTCGCTGTTTTCGCCGCTGCGGGGATTCCGGTCGCCGGATCGATGGTCGACGATACCTATATCCACATGCAGTACGCGCGGAATCTCGCCGAGGCGGGAGAGCTCTCGTTCAACAGGGGGGAGCCGTCGTACGGCGCCACGAGCCCTCTCTGGGTCGGGATACTCGCCCTTGTTCATCTTGCCGGAGGGGATCTGGCGACCTGGTGCCGTGTACTTTCCCGGGTGGCCGGAGCCCTTTCGATAGTGCTGATCTACTTCTTCGTCATGAGACTCGACGGCAGGCGGCTGGTAGCCGGGGCTACCGCGGCCGTGCTGGCGTGCGAGGCCTGGTTGCTGAGGTGGAGTGCGACGGGGATGGAATCCTCGTTCGCATTGCTGATGGTCCTCGCCTGCCTCTTCGCCGGCATCACGGCGTCACGTTCGGCCGGGAGGAGCGCCCTGTTCGGGCTGGTCCGCGTTCTCGCCTGCCTGGCCAGGCCTGAAGCGGGGCTGATGGTTCCGGCGGCTTTTGTTGCCTTTGTCCTCGCCGAGCGGGAGACCCCGATCAGCAGGCGGTTCCTCTGGCTTCTGGTCTTCACCGTATTGATGGCCTGCTGGCTTATCCTGATACGCGCGCATACCGGCACCTTCCTGCCGCTCACCGCCGGCGCCAAGCAGGGGAGACCCTCCTTCGGGACGGACATGCTGGCCTCCGCACTCGTCCCGCTGAAGATAATCGGGGCGACGCTCCTGCTTCCGGCCGCCGCCGCCGCGGTCTTCGCCGTTGCCGGAATATTGCGGGACAGAAAACTTCTGGACGTGGGGAACGGACTGTCGAGGGGAGGTCTTCTTCTCCTGCTTCTCTGGGTCTTTCTTCTTCCAGCCCTTTATGTGATATTCGATTTCCACGTCCTGTCGAGATATCTCCTGCCCGTCTTTCCTGCCATTATCGCTGTGGGTTTCACAGGAGCGGCGAGACTGTTCAGCAGTGCGGGAAAGAAGACGATGCGGAGGGCGATCGTGATCATCGCCGGTGCCACGATGATGCAGAGCCTCGTATTATATTTCACAGTCGTAGTGCGCCCGACGAGAGAATTCTCCAGGGGGCTCGACGAGGTGATCGTGCCGATGGGCCGCTGGCTGGCCGATAATTCGCCGCCCGGCTCGGTCGTCGCATCACCGGATATCGGCGCTATCGGGTATTTCTCCGGGAGAGAGATCCTCGACCTCGGGGGGCTGGTGACACCGGAGATAAACGATATGCGCAGGAGAATCGATGTCGAGAGGATCATCGACGAGGGACTCTATTTAGATCTCGGCGCAGATTATCTCGTCGACCGTCACCATGTGCCGAGGCGTTTCGACGGGACTGTGATCCGGGGCGTCCGGTTTACAGCGCTGACCGCCGGCGTCGTGGCGAATCTCGGGATCCGCAAGCCCGACCCCGTGACATACGTCCTCTACCGGCTCGAGCCGGCGCGGAAGGGGGGGGGGAAATGACGGCTTCAGGCCCGGGTCTCAAGATGGAAGAGATCCCCGAGCCCGTGATCCCCGCCGGCATACCGGAGGACAGGATGCCGAGCCTGCTCGAGAACTGGTTTCTCGGCTCGAAGGCGAAGAGATGGCTCAGCCGCAGGCGTTTCGTGACGGTGACCGGCATGCTCCCCGCCGGAGACGGGCGGAGCGCTCTCGACGTCGGTTGCGGATGGGGATACAACCTCTTTCTCCTCGGCCTGCGCGGATACGAGCCGTACGGGATCGACATCGTGCAGAACGACTTTGCCGCGGCCTCCATGATCGCAAGGGCAAACGGCACGGAGACCGGGCTGTGCGGCGCCGACATGAGTGCTCTTCCCTTCGGCGACAGGACGTTCGCCGCGATCACCGCCGTGGAGACGTTCGAACATATCTTTTATCCCGATCGCCCCGCGGCCGTCCGCGAAGCGATGCGCGTGCTGATGCCGGGAGGCGTGCTTGTTCTCTCGACGCCCAACTACTACTCGATCGTCGAGACAGGCAAGCGTATCGTTACCCGCATACCCTTCCTCAAGAGGGCGCTCCCGGGAATGTGTTATCCCGTAGGCGACATCGAACGCGGCGATTACCATCCGTACGGCTATCACAGGCCGTCGCCCGCCGGAGAGATCCGGTCTCTTCTCGAAAGGGAGGGATTCGAGGTAAGTGGTATGGAGAGGATCATCTTCGTACTGAAGAACGTGCCCGACGGCCTCTTTCCCGTAGCGAGGGCGATCGAAAGGGTCATGGAAGGTCTCCCCCCGATCAGCCTGCTTGCCTCGACATTCGTCGTGCGGGGCGAAAGACCCCTGTAGAGCTCTCTCTCCTTGACCTGGGACTTTCGATCATCCGCAGTGCGTGCGTACTCTATTAGCCAGTGGGAAGGGGTGGGGGAGAGGGCGAAAAGGGTAGAACCTCGATATATTTTCATACAGTTTTATTAACTCCTTATATATCAAAAGGTTAAAAGGCAATATAATCGGTGGATCCGTGACATTTCCTCTTGACACGTGGGATGAAGTGGGATAAAGTGGGTCGAAATGGAGAGGTTAGTCCCCTAAATGTAGAAATTGTCACAGCCGGCGCCAACCGATTTTTTCCGGCCGTGAGGTGGGACGGGGAAGGGCCTTCGAAAGGTCGGAGAGATGCAGAACTTCCTTGGAAATTTCGAATGTACGATCGATGTGAAGGGCCGCCTCATGGTCCCGGCGAAGTTCAGGCATCTCGTGCCGGAAGTATCGGCGGGCATGTACGTGATATCGATGGGCAAGGAACGGTGCCTCAATCTCTATCCGGTCAACGAATGGAACGAAGTCGTTGTCAGCAAGCTGCACGAACTTCCTCCGGGTCTGGAGAAGAGGAACTATATAAGGTTCTACAGCAAGAAATCAAGGACGCTCAACCTCGACAAGTCCGGCCGGATCGCGATTCCGTCCGCGATGCTCGAGGCGCTGGGCGGTTCGAAGAAGGTAATGGTCGTCGGAGTCCTGAATTATATGGAGATCTGGTCGATCGAGGATTACGAGAAGGTGAGCAGCGACGCCGAGGATACCTTCCGCGCCGGAGACTGGGAATACTAGGAAGAGGGGGAGCAGGGATGAGAGTCTACCGCACCGACCGCGATGGCATAGAGGTCCTGAGGATATCAGGCATCATCAACAGCGGGGATGCCGAGATGCTTGTCAGTCACATCGGTTCGGCATCGATCGCATCGGGTGGATGCTGCATCCTCGACTTCGCCGGCGTCCGTCATGCCGACCGCAGGGTATTCCAGTCGCTCGAAAGGCTGATCGGCAGGAGCCCCGGAGTCATCTTCAGCGGGTTCAACGACTATCTCCTCAGTATCTTCGCTTTTGCAAGCAGTACGAAGATGGTCCCCGTTTTTTCCGACTGGAGAAAAGCCTTCAGATACCTGAAGGTCGAAAGAGGAAAGCTGGGCGTGTACGCCGCCGGACAGCCGGCGGCGGGAGGCAGCCCGCCGGAGGTGGACGGCAGGTGCTACATACGCCTGTCCTGGTCGATGAGGTCGTGAGGTTTCTGATGACAGGAAGGGAAGGGACATACATCGATGGAACGGTCGGGACTGGCGGGCACGCCGAGGCGATCCTCGAGGCGGGTGGCGAGGGCATCACGCTCGTCGGAATCGACCGGGACCCCAAGGCCCTGGCGGCCGCCGCTGAAAGGCTTGAGAGCTTCGGTGGCCGCGTCAGGCTCGTTCGAGGCAATTTCTCTGACATATCGAAACATATGGCCGGCGAGAACTGCGAGGGAGCCCTTCTCGATCTCGGCATCTCTTCCCTCCAGATAGCCGACGGAGACCGCGGATTCAGCTATCTTGAGGACGGCCCGCTGGATATGGCGATGGGTCCGGATGACGGAGACGTCCAGGCCCTGCTCGATACGGTCTCCGAACGGGCCCTGGCGGGAATAATACACGAATACGGAGAAGCGCGCAGAAACCGGGCGATCGCCCGGGAGATCGTCAGGGAACGGTCCGGAGGGCGCATCGAACGTACAGCAAGGCTGAGGGCGGCGATTGAAAAGGCCGCACCCCCAAGGGACGCCGTCTCGACGCTTGCCCGAGTCTTTCAGGCGCTGAGGATCTGGGCAAACAGGGAACTTGAAGCACTCACGGCGTTTCTTCCAGAAGCCCTCGAGCTCTGCACACCGGGCGGAAGGCTCGTCCTGATCAGTTACCACTCGCTCGAGGACAGGATAGTGAAGAGATTTTTTAAGGCCGAGGAAAAGGGCTGCACCTGCCCTTCCGATTTTCCGGAATGCGTCTGCGGAAAGCAGCCCCGGTTGAGGGTCCTCACCAGGCGCCCCGTCGTTCCCGGGGAGGAAGAGATATCGGAGAATCCAAGGGCTCGAAGCGCCAGGCTGCGCGCTGCCGAACGGCTGGCATGACCCGCGCCCGCCGTGCTGCCCGCACCGACTGCGGGCGGCGGAGAGGATCTGAGATGAAGGCAGGACACAGATATATCGATTATCTGTCGATGGTGGTAAAAAGGGCCCTCGAAGGAAGGATGGGGCCGTTCAACTTTCTGATCATACTGGGATTCTTTTCGAGCGTCGTACTTCTCTATATCTCGCTGCACGTGCATCTCGATGGGATCTTGACGCGGATCGAGGAGGGAAAAAGAGAGAGGGAGGCGCTTGCGGAAAAGAAGGTCCGCCTCGTGTTGATCAGGAACAAACTCGTATCGGCCGACCGGATAATCCCTCTGGCGAAAGCCGCCGGGATGCAACCGGGAACGCCGGACCAGATACACAGGATCGCCTATTGCGAGCCTGGTGAGATGACAGACAGAGACAGAGCCCGTTGGGCCCTGAGGGGTGGAGAGGGCGGGATCCCTTCCATCCCGGCAGGAGTGCCGGAGAGCAGATGAGGTCTCGATTTTCAGACTGGCGGATAAACACGGTTGCGGTACTGTCATTTGTCGCCGTCTGCGCGATCTTTCTCCGGATCGTCCATGTCCAGATCATAACCCATGAGGATATCGACGAAGATGCACAGAAACAGTGGCTCACAAGGGTCACATGCACGGCCCGCCGGGGCAGCATCTTTGATCGCAACGGCCTGCCGCTGGCCGTTACACACAAGACTTTCGTTCTTGGCGTCACCCCCCGGGACCTTCCTGACGATGACGATGAGCTCGAGGTTCTCTCCGACGCCGCCTCGACTACAGGGTCGTCAGTCCACCGTCTCCTGAAACGGAAAGACACCTACATACGGCTCGCCAGGAAGGTCCCGCTCTCCTATCAGCAGGAGGAAAAGCTTTCATCGATGTCGGGAGTCAGGCTCGATCCCTATCCCGAGAGAATAAATCCGTTCCACTGCATGACTCCCTCGCTTCTCGGCTCGGTCGGCTCCGACGGCTCGGGAACGGGAGGGATCGAACTTTCGTTCAGCGACCTCCTCAGGGGTGCCGATGGATGGAAGATTCTCAGCAGGGACGCGAAAGGCGGGCTTTATCGACGTGCGGATGCGCCCGGGCGAAAACCGGAAAACGGCCACGATCTCTATCTCACGATCGACTCGAGGATCCAGGCGATAGTCGATTTCGAGCTCGAACAGGCCGTTTCGAGATACGGTGCGGCCTCGGGCGCAGCCGTCGTCGTCGATCCGTGGACCGGTGAGATATACGCTCTGGCCGAGAAGGAAGGTAAGAAGGCGGGGAAGGTAAAGAATGTGGCGGGCCTCTATTCTACGAGCTGCATCTTCGAGCCTGGCTCGACCTTCAAGCTGATAACGAGCGCCTACCTCCTCGAGAGGGGTGATGTCGATCCGTACGATGTTTTCTACTGCGAGGAAGGCGAGGCCGATTTCTGGTTCGGGACATTCAAGGACGACCACGAGTTCGGCTGGCTGACCTACAAGGAGATTTTCAAGAAATCGAGCAACATCTGCACTATCAAGGCAGTCATGAACACCGACAGGGAGGATTTCTATTCGTTTCTCCTTCGGTTCGGCTTCGGGAGCAGGACGGGGATCAATCTGCCCGCCGAATCGGCCGGGGCCCTTCGTAAGCCGGAAGACTGGTCGGGAAGGTCTCTTCCCAGCATAGCGATCGGGCAGGAGATCGGCGTGACCGTGCTCCAGATGGCGATGGCCTACTGCGCGGTAGCGAATGGCGGAAACCTCCTGGTCCCGCGGATCGCGCACGAGGTGAGGGATCCCGAGGGAAAACTGGTGAGGGAATTCAGTCCCGTAAGGGTCAGGAGAGTGATCTCTCCGGGTACGGCGAAGAAGCTCAGAGAGTTCTGCCGCGGTGTCGTGGTCGACGGAACGGGTATAAAGGCCGCCGTCGAGGGGATCGAGACGGCAGGCAAGACGGGAACGGCCCAGGTGGCCGACGGCTCCGGATATCTGCCGAATACGTGGATAGCGAGTTTCGTCGGATTCGTTCCCGCAGACGAACCGAGGTTCGTCTGCATGGTCGTACTCAACGAGCCCTCATACGCCTGGCACTACGGCGGATCGTCCTCGGCCGTAGTCTTCAGCGAGATAGTCGAGGGGATCAACCTCACTTCCGATCTTCTTGCCCCCGAGGTGCTGGAAGGGATCGTTGATTCGACACGCCTTCGGCGCGACATGATCGCCGTCCCGAGTTTCTTCAGGCTCAGATGCGCCGAGGCCGTGCAGCTCGCCAGCGATTGCGATCTGAATATCGTCTTCCACAGCGATGAGGGGGAGGTCTATTCACAGATACCCGGTCCCGGCACCCTCGTCAAGAAGGGTGAAAGTGTAAGCCTCTCGTTTATCTCAGGCGGCGACAGGAAAAAGTCGGGCGTAGCGGTACCGGACCTCAGGGGCCTCTCGATCAGGCAGGCAAGGCGCATGCTCATCGAATCGGGCCTGAGAAGCAGGATCGCAGGATCCGGGACGGTCCTGAGGCAGGATCCCGCGCCCGGCCGCAAGGTGTCGAGAGGCAGCATCGTATCGATCCGGTGCGGTATGTCTAGAAAGAGAGAAGATGGCGGATTGGCTCTCGCTGGAAGGGCTGCAAAGTGAGGCTCGAGCATCTGCTGGAAAATATGGATGTCACGTCGCGACCCGAATGGCGCGACGTCGAGATAAAGGGCATATCGACCGATTCGAGGTCGATAACCGAGGGAGACCTGTTCGTGGCGGTCAGGGGGCACGAGACCGATGGCCACGATTATACCGGTCAGGCAGTAAATGCGGGTGCGGCGGCGCTTGTCGTCGAGAATCCGGTCGAAGCAGACATTCCCGTTGTAGTCGTTGATAACAGTTCGGCGGCTGAGGCGTCGCTCGCCCGCGTTTTTTACGGAGACCCATCGTCGAAAATGATGCTTGTCGGAGTTACGGGCACGAACGGAAAGACCTCCACGGCTTTCATCCTTCAGTCTATCCTGCACAGGTCGCAAGGGCCTGCGGGGATCATCGGCACGGTCGGATTCGGAGCCTGTGGAGACCTGCAGGCGGCGACCCACACAACGCCTTCGTCATCGGAGCTCAGCAGGATAATGGCCGGCTTCGTCGACAGGGGATGCAGGGCGGTCGTCATGGAGGTCAGCTCGCACGCGGCGGCCCAGGGCAGGATAGACGGGCTCGAATTCGACATCGGCGTCTTCACGAATATATCGAGAGACCACATGGATTATCACGGGAATATGGAAAACTATATAGAAGCAAAAGAGGTGTTCGTCCGCACACTGGCAGATCCGGGGAGAGTAAAGGGACCCGGGACGCTCGTCTACAATATCGATGACGGGAATGTGAGGAAGGTAGGAGAGAGATTCAACGGGCCGAAGATAACCTTCGGGAGTTCGGAGGGGGCCGCTTTCAGGTACGAGGACCTCGCCGCGGATCTATCGGGGACGAGGTTCAGGATAATCGCTTCCGGCTTCGATCTCCCGGTGGATCTGCGTCTGCTCGGCAGGTTTTCAGCGTTGAACGCGCTCGGCGCTGTGGCGGCGGCTCATGCGGCGGGGGCAGACAGGGAAGCGATCGCCGGCGGCCTGTCAGATATAGACGAGATTCCTGGAAGGTTCCATCTCGTTCACTCCGATGGTGGACCGACGGTGATAGTGGACTACGCGCACACACCCGACGCCCTGGAGAAGCTCCTTCTCTTCTGCCGCGAGCTGTCGCCGGCGAGGCTCGTGACGGTCTTTGGCTGCGGCGGCGACCGCGACCGCGGGAAACGGCCGATGATGGGAAGGGCGGCGGTGGAACTGAGCGACATGGTCTACGTGACGAGCGACAATCCGAGGACTGAGGATCCAGATTCGATCATCCGTGACATACTCGAAGGGATGTCCGCGGAAGGCTCTTCTTTCGAGGTGATTTCGGATAGGGGCGAGGCGATAAAAAGGGCGATCGGATCGGCGGCGCAGGGAGACATGGTCGTGCTTGCCGGCAAGGGACATGAGGACTACCAGGTGCTCGCCCACGGTAGCATACATTTCAGCGATATAGAAGAAGCGGAAAAAGCGCTCGCTGGAGAGGCGAGTCACAGATAAGACGGAATTCTCATCTGTCTGGAGGGAAGTCATCAGGGTCGATAGCGACTGGATAGCGGGGGCGCTCGAAGCGGCAGGCTTCAGAGCGGATAAACAGAAGAAAACGGTCGTCGACGGAGTGACGACCGATTCGCGTACCGGCACGGACGGGATGCTGTTCGTGGCCCTGAAAGGTGAAGGAGGCGATGGTCACGATTTCATCGCCGAGGCGGTGGCGGGCGGCGCCGCTGCCCTTCTCGTCGAACGGGGCCGTGGGGCCGGGGCGAAAGAGGCTGCTCCAGATCTGCCCGTGTTCGAGGTCAGGGACACCCTCGAGGGGCTGCAGGCACTCGCCGCGGCATGGCGGGACAGGATCGATCCGAAGGTAGTGGCGATAACGGGCAGCAGTGGCAAGACGACGGCGAAAGAGATGACGGCAGCCGTTCTCTCCGGGAAGTATTCGGTGCACGCGACGTCGGGGAATCTCAACAACCATATCGGGGTCCCCCTGACGATCCTGTCGATGGCGGAAGGGACAGAAGTGCTCGTGACGGAGATGGGAGCGAATCACAAGGGCGAGATAGCGAGGCTCTGCGCCATCGCCCGCCCCGATGTGGGTGTGGTGACGAACATCGGCCCGAGTCACCTCGAGTTCTTCGGCACACTCAAAGGCGTGGCGAAAGCGAAATCGGAGCTCGTCGCGTCGCTCGATGAGGACGGAACGGCCGTTCTGCCGGCCGATGATGAATTCTTCGAATTTCTCGCGGAAAGGACAAAAGCGCCGGTCGTATCGTTCGGATTTTCCGATAAGGCCGATGTCAGAATAGAGGATATCGAGAGCAGGGAGGGGGGAGGCTATACCTTCGCGATAGGCGGGACGGGCATGGAGATTCGGCGATTTGGAAGGCATCACCTTCTGAACACGGGAGCCGCCGCCGCCGTTGCCGGGTTGCTGGAAGTGCCGGCCCCGGAGGCGGCGGCGGCCATCGCCGAAACCGGCGCGTTGGAAGGCCGCGGCGTCGTATTCGACGTGACCGGTATAACCTTCGTCGACGAGACGTACAACTCCAATCCAGCATCGCTCCGGGCCGCGGTCGACGCCTTCATGGAGATGCCCCTCGAGGGCAGGCGCTACCTCGTTCTCGGCGATATGCTCGAGCTGGGAAAGACGGCCGGCGAGCTCCACGAGGAAGCCGGGGTATACTGCGGCAAGGCCGGCGTCGACGGGATAATAACGCTGGGAACCGAGACGGTCGAGCTGAACAGGGCGGCGGCCGTTCAGCGCAGGGCGCCGGAGATCATCAGCCATTTTCTCGACGCGGCCAATCTCGCCGCCTACCTCGACGGCCTCCTCTCTGAGGGTGACGGCGTGCTGGTGAAGGGATCCCGCCGGATGAGGATGGAGACTGTGATGGAGGAGATCGAGAAGAGGCGCAAATCGGCGGGAAGGAGGACCGGCTGATGCTGTACTACCTCCTCTATCCGCTCAGGGATTACTTCTTCGGATTCAATGTATTCAGGTACATCACGTTCCGTTCCGCATACGCCACCGTGACTGCCCTGCTGATCTGCTTTATCTTCGGGCCGAGAATGATCAGGTGGCTCTCCTCGCTTCAGATCGGCAAGGTGCGGGAGGATGTCCCCGAGAGGCACAGCGGGAAGGAAGGGACCCCGTCGATGGGCGGCATGCTGATGATATGCGCCATCATCATTTCCACACTTCTCTGGGCCGACC
>JAUWMD010000156.1 GCA_030613345.1 Candidatus Krumholzibacteriota bacterium | reverse complement strand
CCGAGCCGCTCTCGAAGTTGATCCCGCGGATGATGAACTTCTGCTCGATCGGCCTCTCGTCGGGGCATCCGTCCTCGTCTACGTACCCATTGAACGTCTCGGGCTCGTTCGGACACTGGTCCTCGATGTCCAGGATTCCGTCGAGATCGTTATCGATGTCGGGACATCCGTCCTCGTCCTGGAACCCGTCGATATCTTCGGGATCGTTAGGACACTCGTCGGTGTCGTCAGGTACGCCGTCCCCGTCCGAATCCTGGAGGATGTCGGGACAGCCATCGCTGTCCTCGAATCCATCGAAGTCCTCGGGCTCAGTGGGGCACCTGTCGTCCACATCGGGGATACCGTCACCGTCGTTATCGAGGTCGGGGCAGCCGTCCTCGTCCTGGTACCCGTCGAAGTCCTCTGCAAGATCGGGGCACCGGTCCTGAGCGTCGGAAATACCGTCGCCGTCGTTATCGAGTTCGGGACAGCCGTCCTCATCCTCGTACCCGTCGAAATCCTCGGGGCTGTCGGGGCACTTGTCGACCTTGTCTTCGATACCGTCCTTGTCGGTGTCCTGCGGCATGACGAAACCGCCGACCGTCAACGCCAAATACGCCATCAAGTCGGGCGGATTCATGATCGACTGATTGTCCTGCGAGTTGAGATTGATGTCCAGTCCCAGGAGCAGGCCTACACCTTTCTTAGATTCGAACGATAGGCCTGGCGTGAGCGTGTACATGCTCTTGTTCGAGTTCCGGATGATGAAGGAATCAGGCTCGCCCGTGTAATTGGGAAACTGGTCCAACCTGAACTCGACGAATATTCTTGTGTACTTGGCGAGTATGAACTCGACACCCGTTCCGAACTTGAACAGGTCGTTGTAGCTGTCGCTCTCCCCGTCCGGTGTCCACGGATATGCCGGAGGGTAGAAACCGCTGAGGTTCGGATTGCTCGTATTGGTGATGCCGTAACCGAACTCTTCGTTCCTGTTGAAAACGTATCCGACGTTGAAATGCAGTTTAGTGGGAACAAAAGCATCGGTATGGGTCAGGTCGAAGGTGAAGAGACCGTGTATCCCGAAATCGATCGAATCGGTCGTGAACCTTCTCTCCTTGTTGCCCGTGGGAAAACTCGCCGAACCGAGAAATCCGAGTTTGAAGTACTTCGTCGGAATCGGCGGAACGAGCTTGAGCAGCAGTTTTGTGTCTCCGAGCCCGCCGCGAAAGAACGTCTCGAATTCCGGCGTCGCGAATTCATCTGGCACCTGCATTATCCAGTTGCGAATATCGAGGTTGGCCGCTATCTCGACATAATCGCTGAGACCTAGAGTCAATCCAGCCCTCGATGTGAAGAAGTGGTAGGTGACCTTCTTCGGATCATCGCCCCCGGCCCTGTCGTAGAAGCTGCCCTCGAAATTCAGCAGTTTCTCTTCGGGCCATCTCATGTAGGACGAACCCAGCGTGAAGACCAGCTTTCCCTTTCCGACCGTGCCCGCGTCGTATACCCTGAGCATACCTGACGTGCCGTCCCATGAGACATGTGCGGCGGCGCATGCAGACAAAAGCATGGTGAGAATCACGGATGCTACGACTATTCGCGCATACGTTCTCATCCTTTACCTCCTAGGTTCATCGACGGATCCCGCGGCAGGTCAGGCTTTGCCGCCAGGCTCTTCCTCCCCTCCGCTCGCGCCGGAATCCTCTTCGACTTCGTTTTCTTCCTCCTCGTCCGCCTTCCCGCCTTCCTCTTCCTCTTTCTCCGCCCTGGCGGTCTCGTCGATATAATTCATCTGGAGTTCCATCATGACCGTATCGAGGATCTTCTTCTCGTTCTCGTCGAGATTTCCTTCGGTCTTCTTCTGGATCATGCCCAGCATATCGACGGTAATCTTCGCCTGATGCAAATCTCTTTCCACTTTACCCGTCATGGGACTGGTGAGCTTTCCCATCTGCTGAAACGCTAGGGTCTGAAACATCACGACCAGGTGATGAAATAGAAAGGTCTCACGAGCTTTGTCGGTGTTATTGCTGCCGTTATCCAATTATGATCCCTCCTTCCAGGTTCTGACTATAGTTTCGAGTAAAAAGGCATGTCAACGAAAATCGGGTGGTAATAAAAACCGCCGACTTCGGGGAAACCGGCGGTAATAATAGTCGTTAGACTGATTTCGGCTTGTATTCGTTCCTCTGTCTGTATGATTCCTGGCCGCCTAGTCGACTCCGCGTTCGGAGGCGAACCAGATCATCTTTGCTTCCTCGCTCTCAGAAGCGTTCGCGTAGCCGTGTTCCTGACTCGCTACATAGTAGATACTGTCGCCCTCATTGAGGGTATAATCTTTTTCCTCCACCCTGAACCTGATCTCGCCCGAAAGCACGAGGATCGCCTCGTCGGCGTCATGAGCATGCATCTCTATCTCGCCCGCCGAGCCGGGGGCCAGCGTTATCAGCTGTGAATTGATCTTGCCGCTGGGGATGGAGTTGGTCAGCACATCGATCTCGCCTGCAGCCCTCTCGAGCTTCTTCTTCTCGCGGTCCTCGAGGGCGATAAACGAGACTTCGTTGAGTTCCCGGTCTTCGATAAAGTACGCCGGATCTTTTCCCAGCGCGTCAGCGATACGGATGAGGGCCCCTATCGTCGGAGAGGTCTTGCCTCTCTCTATCTCAGAGATATGAGTAGCCGATATTCCAGCCTTCGCCTCGACGTTCTTGAGCGTGAAATGCTGCTGCTCCCTGATCTTTTTTATCCTTCTACCGATCTCTTCCTTGGTGATCATGTCCATATTTTCTCCAGCCCCGCTCCCGGTTACAGACTAAACGGCGGCAGCGTCACCCAGATGGCGCGACATCTGGCATCGCCGATGTTTCTCATAGCATGTGGTTTGTTCGCCTTGTAATGGATGCTGTCGCCTTCCTTGAGGATATACTTCTCCTCACCGATAATGATCTCCATCACTCCCTTGGTCACGAGCGCGAACTCCTCGCCGTCATGTGTGCTCGTCTCTTCCGGTCTGGCAATACCGGGCTCGAGCTCGACTTCGAGGAACGAGATCTTCGGATGCGGAAGGTCCTTGGTCAGCGAGAAATAGGTCGCTCCCCAGTCCTTGAACTGCATCGTCCTGCGCTCGTTCTTTCGGACGACGGATATATTTGAAACGTTCCTCTTCTCGACGAAGTAGGCCACATCCGTTCCCATTGCCTTGGCGATCTTGGCCAGGGCGCCGACTGTCGGCGATGTCATACCCCTCTCGATCTCCGAGACATGAGTGGCCGAGACCTTCGCCCTGAGCTCTATGTCCTTGAGTGTCAGGCTCCTGGCCAGACGGAACTGCTTTATGCGGGAACCGATCTCGTTCCTGGTCTCCATAATGTCACTCCCCCGTTCCCTGTTATTATTGGATTTCATCTGATGGTAACCGATTGCGCTTCCGTCCACCCTTCTTATACCGCACCGCGGCCGAAATACAATCAACTAAAGTGTAAATTACTAACTTTATGCTAAATAAAAAACGAGCAATTACGTTTCCCGGATGAATAATGCAATAATTGTGCTGGTTTTTCAATATCAAATTTACTCATTTAACAAATTTTTCGGATTACCGTAATCCTGTCAGTATTGCGTCTGGACTTGTCTGAACCCTTCCTGTATATTCCCATGAGCGAACTCCATGCAGGCCAGATGCTTATGAATAATAAACGCCCCAGGATACTCCTGATCAGATTCAGCTCCCTCGGAGACCTCGTGCTGCTCACAGCGGCCGTTGACGCAATCGGCGAGGCTTTCCCCGGGCACGATCTCCACCTGGCCACGAAGGAGAAGTACCGGGAACTCTTCGAAAATAACCGTTGTGTCGCGAAAATACACACCCTGCCGACCGGTGCCGGATTCGGCGATCTGATTGGATTGAGACGGGAGCTGGCAGCCGAGGAGTACGACATCCTCATTGACGCACACAATGTGATCCGCAGCAACGTCCTCTACCGGACACTCGGTGCGCGGATAAAGATCCAGCTGAGGAAAGACCAGATCCGCAAGTTCTCGCTGATAAACGTGAACTGTGATCTTTACGCGGATCCGGTATCCATGAAGGACGCGTACCTCGGTCTCATCGATGAACTCGATGTGGAAGTCGGGCCTGCTGCGACCAGGCTCGATCCGTCGCCCGATGCGGCCACCGCGGCTGAAGCTCTTTTCAAAGCTGGTGGTCTGAAGGGAAAATCCATCGTCGCACTAGCACCGGGAGCACGGTGGGAGACGAAGAGATGGCCGGAAAAGAATTTCATACACCTTTCACAGGAGCTTGAATCAGGCGGTTACGGCGTTCTGGTCGTCGGCGGAGACTCGGAACGGGAACTCTGCGGACGCGTGGCCGGGGACACCGGCGCCGTCAATACGTGCGGGAGGCTGTCCCTGATGGAAACCGCCGCCGCGCTTCAGAAGGCATCGGTGCTCGTAACCAACGACTCGGCACCGCTTCATATAGCCGAGGCTGTCGGCACTCCCGTCGTGGCTCTCTTCGGTCCGACCGTGAGGCAGTTCGGATATTTCCCGCTTCTCGATGAGAGTGTTGCACTGGAAATGCATCTCGACTGCAGGCCGTGCTCGCGAAACGGCGCGAGACCCTGCAGGCTGGAGAGCAGAATATGCCTTGAACAGATATTCCCCCTCAGAGTCCTGTCGACCCTGAAAGAAATACTCGAATCGACCGGAGAAAAGAAATGAGCTTCGAACGCGGCATATACAACATGCTCCTCCCCGCCGCCGCGGCATGGGCGAAACTGTCGGCGAGGTTCAACGACAAGATCGCCGAGGGCATGGAGGGACGGATAGGCTTGAGGGAACGGTGGCGCAAGCGTGCGGCTGTTCTCGATCCTGGAAAGAAAACGATATGGTTCCACGTCTCCTCAGTCGGCGAGTTCCTGCAGGCAAGGCCGGTCATGGACCTCCTCACGGAGAGACACAGCGATTCGGTACAGATCGCGTTGACCTTTTTCTCCCCCTCCGGGATGAACTACTTTGAGAAGCATGACAGGTCGGCGAGGAATCCCGCCCTCGCATTCATCGACTACCTTCCGATCGATACGATCTCCAACGTGCGGTTCTGCCTCGAGACGCTCAGGCCCGAAATGATCGTCTACGTGAAATTCGATCTCTGGCCAAATCTGATCATCGAGTCGGGGAAAGCGGGCATCCCCCAGATACTCGTATCAGGGACCCTCTCCTCTTCCTCGAAAAGACTGTCGGGGCCGGCGAAGAGATTCTACGGCTCGCTCTACTCAACGCTGAGCGCAATCGCCGCGATCTCGGACGAGGATGCGGAGAGATTCTCGAGATACCTCGGCAGCGAAACGGAAATAGTCACGGCAGGCGATACGAGGTTCGACCAGGTCTGCCAGAGGATAGACAGCTCGACTGTTAAGATCTCCGAGGCGGTCCTGAGCGACGGACGCGACCTCATCATCGCGGGGAGCAGCTGGCCGAAGGACGAGGCGATAGTCATCCCGGGTTTCGCGGAGATCATCGCGGAGCGGCCCGGCACGGCGATGATAGTCGCACCGCACGAGCCGACCGATACAAGACTTGCCGAGATCGAGAAATCCCTCGAAGCAAACGGCCTCCGGTCCGTACGCCTCTCCGCGCTCGAAACGTGGGACATGGAAACGAATGTGGTAGTTGCCGACGGGGTCGGCTACCTCGCCGAACTCTACAGGGCCGGCGACATCGCGTATGTCGGCGGGAGCTGGACGACGGGCGTGCACAACGTCATGGAGCCTGCGGTCCTCGGCCTGCCCGTCTTCTTCGGACCGAAGATTGACAATTCCTGGGAAGCTGGTATGCTGATCCGGCTCGGCGCCGGAAAGGTAGTAAGCTCACCCGAAGATTTCGCGCGCGAGGCAGGAGCGCTCCTGGGCGACCGGGCCCTTCTCGATTCCCTGGGCAAGAAGTCGTCGGGATTCATCAGAGGAAGCTGCGGCGCGGCGCCGCTCTGCCTTAAACTGATAGAGAAGTATATCGACACATGAAAGGCTTGAAGTGACCGATAAATCCAGCTTCCCTAAGAAACCGAGATACATACAGATCGAATCGATCATAGGATGCGATGCCGAGTGCCCCTTCTGCCCCCAGAAGGATATCGACAGGAGTCCTCGGCGGATGCCCGACGAAACGTGGAAGAAGATCATCGACGACACCCGCGGTCTCGGTATCACCTACAGGCCTTTCCTGCAGAACGAGGCGCTGATCGACACGAGGCTCCCCAGGATCGTGGCCTATATAAAACAGGACGCCACCGCGCACGCCGAGATCAACACGAACGGAAATGCACTCACGGAGAAGAACGCCGCCGCACTCATCGACGCGGGGCTCGACCTGCTGAGGTTCAGCATCGCCGCCTTCTCTG
>JAUWMD010000108.1 GCA_030613345.1 Candidatus Krumholzibacteriota bacterium | reverse complement strand
CCCTCGGCCATCTGGCTCCTGCACGAGTTGCCCGTGCAGAGAAAGAGTATCTTCAGTCCTTTGATCATCGTCTCAATCATCCTTGTCGCTGGTGCCGGTCGCGCAGTACCTTGCGACGCCGCACCTGGCGATCTTCCTGAGATATTTCCGGTCGGCCCTGATCTCGGCAGAACGGTCCAGGGATCCGGCGAGCCATTCCATCACCGTCATGAGCGGCTCGGCCTTTGCCGTCTCCGAGAGCCTGTAGTAGACCCACCGCCCGTTCTTGCGGCTCTCCACGAGTCCGGCGTTCTGCAGGACGCTCATATGCCGCGAGACGGTCGCCGGGGCGACGCCGAGCATCTCTGTGACCTGGCATACGCAGAGCTCGGCCATCTCGCTGAGGGCCATCACGGTCCTCAGGCGGTTGCCGTCTGACAGGGCTTTTGTGACTGAGAGTATGTCTTTCATCTTTCCTCTCCCATGATTCTATATTTAGCCAATTAACGAAATGTAGTCTAAGCTAATGTGTTGCCCGGGCCCTGTCAAGGGGTGTGATGTTTGATGATGGATCTCTCAGTAGAACGAGATTCCGAATATATACGTCAGGCTGTAGTAGATCCCCGCTGCTATAAACACTATGCCTGTGATCCTTCTCGCCCAGAACTCGAACGCGGCCAGACTGTCGTAAGCCTTTCCTATCCTGTTGGTTCCAGACGCGATAAGAATCGCGAAGACCAGTACGGGAAGACCCGTTCCAATGCCGTAAACGGCGGGAAGGATCACGCCCGATCCGTGCCTGACCGCAAGCGCGAGCAGGCTTCCGAAGAAGAGTGCGGCCGAGACGGGGCAGAACGAAAGGGCGAAGACGATCCCGAGCAGCAGGGCTCCCCACATTCCGAACCGGTCCACCTTTCGCTGCATCCCCTCGCTGACCCCGCCGCCGCGACTGGAGAACGAGATCAGTTCGAGCAGGACCATACCTATGATGATCAGCAGCGGGCCGAGGGCCAGATTCATGTATTTCTGAAGCATGTGCGAGAGGCGGGGCGCCGCAAGAAGGCTTGCCACTAGAAGAGCGCCGAGCACGGTGTATGTCAGGGCCCTTCCTGCCGTGTAGAAAAGGCCCGCGCCGAGGACTCTCATCGGATTATCGACCCTGCGGCCGACGTAGGAGATCGCCGTGATATTCATCGCCAGCGGGCAGGGACTGATCGATGTGAGTATTCCCAGCCAGAGCGCCGATGCGACGGCAACCGCGAGCTGACCCATCAGGATTCCCCGTTCATGAATTTGCCGGTCTCGTCCTGCACGTAGGCGACGTATGCTTCCTTGTTCCTGACGAGCTCCCAGACGCGGTGGAGATTGAGGTAATCCCTGCGCTTTCCATCGACGATCCTCTCCAGTACGATCGTCCTAGCGGCAAGCTGGAAGTCGTCGATGAAGTGCTCGTTCTCGGGGATATCGAGGTTCACGGTCAGAAACTCGATCTCGCCGGATTTCAATGCCTCGGGAAATCCCGTCTCGATCGCCTCGAGGGCGTACAGCTCTATCGACAGGCAGGTCTTGCAGCGGGCGTTGCCGTGGAAATAATAGGCGATGATCCTCGTGTCGCCCTCCCGAACCCTTTCAGCGGCAGATTCTCCGGGCCCCGCGTTCTTTTCCGCCGCTTTCCCGGCAGCCCTTTCGCCTTCCGATTCGCCTCCGATGCCCTTCATGACGAGTGCGACAACACTGGCCGCGACGAATACTAGCAGGAGGATCGTTACTATCTGTTTCGCTTTCACCGGCTGCCTCCCTGCTATTTCAGCATGTCCTTGAGTTCGTCGATCTGCGGGACCTTTCCGACGACCTTGACCTCGCCGTCGACGACGAGCGCCGGTGTCATCATCACGCCGAAATCGAGGATCTCGTTTATTTCGGTCACCTTCTCGATCTCTGCCTCGAGCCCGAGCTCCCGGACAGCGCGCTCGGTCTGCTCGGCGAGCAGCCTGCATTTCGCGCAGCCCGTTCCCAGTACCTGTATCTTCATCGTCTGCCTCCGTTGCGGGATCGTCTATCCCGCTATCCAACCGAAAAGTATTCCGCTTATCGTTGCCATCAAGACGACGAGCGTGACGAATACGAGTGTCTTCTTTGTGCCGAGCACGCTCCTGATCACGAGCATGTTCGGCAGGCTGAGTGCCGGCCCGGCGAGCAGGAGGGCCAGGGCCGGTCCCTTGCCCATGCCGCTTCCTATCAGCCCCTGGAGTATAGGGACCTCTGTCAGCGTGGCGAAATACATCAACGCACCGGCGAACGAGGCGAAGAAGTTGGCCCTGAGCGAGTTGCCGCCCACCGCGCTGCTTATCCACTCCGACGGGATCAGACCCTCGCGGTCCACGCGTCCAAGCAGTGCGCCGGCGATCAGGACGCCGAACAGCAGGAGGGGAAGGATCTGTTTGGCGAATCCCCATGAGGCCGAGAGCCAGTCTGAAGGTTCGCCCTTCTCAGAACCGGCCGTCAGTGAGATCCCGATCACGGCGGCCGCGAACGGGATCATCGGTTGTTCGGGGAATATGAAGGCGAGGATTGCCGCTGCGGCAGCCGTAAGGGCGACCTTCCACCATGTTACGCCGAACCATAATATGAGCATCAGGCCGAGCGAGGCGGCCGAGATCGTCGTACCGATCCACTTGAAGTTGAATATCGCTGCCCACACACCTTCGTCTCCGGCTGGTCTTCCCCAGTTGGCGAAGACGAGTATGCCGACCATCGAGGTGAAGTAGAGGGCCGTTTGCCAGAGGGGTCTGTCAGGCCCAGGATCGGGCATTGAAGCCTGGGCGGCGGCCTTCTCCTTCTCTTCCTTCCGGAATATCACATGCATCAGTACGCCTATGATGATGCTGAACAGCACCGCGCCGATTGCGCGGGCTATTCCCATCTGCACTCCCAGCACGCGGGCTGTGAGCACGATCGCGAGGACGTTGATCGCCGGACCGGAGTATAGGAAAGCCGTAGCGGGCCCGAGCCCGGCGCCCATCCGGTAGATTCCGGCGAACAGCGGGAGAACGGTGCAGGAGCACACGGCCAGGACCGATCCCGAGACGGAAGCGACGCCGTAGGCGAGCACCTTGTTTGCCTTCGCGCCGAGATATCGCATCACAGAGACCTGGTTTACGAATACCGATATCGCGCCGGCTATGAAGAATGCGGGGATCAGGCAGAGCAGGACGTGTTCGCGCGCATACCACTTGGCGAGGTGGAACGCTTCGAGCAGGGCGTTGTCGAACCGCCCCGTCCCAATCGGCACATAGAACAGCGCGAGGAACACGGCGGCGATCAGCGCCAGTTTCATCCATTCGTTCCGGAGTCTCAAATCCTGTACCGTTCCAGTTTCATAAAGAGAGTCGATCGGATACCTGGGATCGACGCGGGATCATTGATCCTGTCCTATCATCTTCATCCGTTCCTCGGCGCCGGTCCTGATAACCTGTTCGAGGCATTCCATAAAGCTCAGCACGCAGGGGACGCGGAGCCTGTAGAATACCTGTTTTCCGCGCTTCTCGTCCTCGACCAGGCCAGCCTGCTTCAAGACGTTGAGATGCCGCGACACGGTCGAGTAATCGACGCCGGCCATCTCCACAAATTCACAGACACAGCGCTCACCCCTGCCGAGCTCCTCGGCGATCAGGAGGCGTGTCGGATGCCCCAGCGCCTTCAGAACTCTCGATTTTGCTTCAAGATACGTTTTTCTTCCCTCATCCATCGGGATTCTCCCTTATTGGTATATTTGGCATAATAACCAAATAATAGACTGAAGTCAACAAAGGAGTCAGAAAAGAAGCTGCAAAAGAAGCAGCGGCGGGGGAAAATAGAGTATGATATAATCCGGACGGGAAAAGGCATCATTCTGCAATATGCGGCATCCGATCCGCGAATGCGCTTCAGCGGGAGGCGGATCGTCGAGAGAACCCGTCCGGAGGCACGAAATGAATCGCCAGTCAATCACACCGACCGCCGAGGCCGGTATCATCTGCATCGTGATCGATCAACTCCCTGATAAAGTAATCCCGAGATGAACGATTCGGTAAAATACCCGGCAGGTGAAGGGCGCTGGAAGGAAAGCGATCGCGCGATCGCCCATATCGACATGGACGCCTTCTACGCCTCGGTCGAGATACTCGATTTTCCCGAGCTCGTCGGCCTGCCCGTCGTCGTCGGAGGCGATTCGAACAGGGGCGTCGTCTCGGCGGCGAGCTACGAGGCGCGTAAATACGGGATTCACTCGGCGATGCCGATATTCCGCGCAAAGCGTCTCTGCAGCGGCCTGGTGATCAGGCCGGGCAGGATGACGAGGTACGTCGAGCTGTCGCGAGAGGTGATGAAGGTCCTGCACGGGTTCTCCCCGATCGTCCAGCAGTTATCGATAGATGAGGCCTACGTCGATCTGACCGGCACGGGGAAACTCTTCGGCCGGCCCTCCTCCGCGGTCTGCTCTATTAAAAAAGAGATACTGGCCGCTACGTCTCTGACATGCTCCATCGGCCTTTCTTCGAGCAAGCTCATCGCGAAGGTGTCCTCGGACATGAACAAGCCCGACGGAATAGCGATCGTACCGCCTTCGCGGGTGATGGATTTTCTTCACGGCCTGCCTGTCGGCGCGATACCGGGCATAGGGGGAAAGAGCGAGGAACAGCTCAGGCAGATCGGCGTCCGCAAGATCGGCGACCTGTCGAAGCTGAAACCGGGGTATCTGGAGGAGAGGTTCGGGAAGTTCGGCAGGCGCCTGGAGGCCATCGCAGAGGGGCGGATACATTCAGAGCTGATTCCGTGGTCGCAGCCCAAATCTGTCAGCAACGAACTGACCATGCCGGAGGATACCTCAGACATGAGAACGCTCGAGAAATATCTGCTCGGCCTCGCCGACAAGGTGGGCAGGCGGCTTCGCAGGCAGGGGCTCAAGGGGAGGACGGTCACGCTGAAGGTCAAGACCCACAAGCACAGGCTTCTCACGCGGAGCTCGACGCTGGAGCATCCCGTCAATCAGGGCAGGGTGATATACGAACAAACGCGTGGACTGTTGAGGGAGTACGGCGTTCCGGTGAGCCTGCGCCTGATCGGCGTGGGAGTCTCCGGCCTCGAGCCCGAGAGCGGCGGCGGCCAGTTCGCGATGTTCGAGGGACCGTCTCCCGGCGAGGAGAAATGGGACAGGGTCGAGCGGGCCGTTGATTCTATCATCGACAGGTTCGGGAGCGGCGCTGTCAAAAAGGGCAGACAGCTCGAGTAGCGCCTACCAGCTGGCCCCTTTGCTGCTGCCGGGTGGATACCTCTTCAACAGTTTCTGGACGGAGTGGTTGATCTGATCGTGGATGTTCCCCCGGTCCTCGAGTACCCCGGTCGCCCAGCCTCTCCATAACAGCTGCTTTTCCTCGCGGTCGACAATATCCAGGATCAGCGTTCCTTCCTGGTACTGATAGACATTTGTGTGAGGGTACCAGTAGCCGTAGTAATGGGTGACATCGACCCTGTTTCTCGAGGTGAAGTAATAGGCCATGAGAAAATCGGGATGGCCCTCCTCGATCTTCGTGAGGCCTTTCTTCGCCATCTCGGCGTTGACCGAGTTTTTTACATGACCCTCGATCAGAGGATCGTTCATCAGCGGATTGTCCTCGGTACCCTTGACGTGAGGGATCCACCGGTACGTCTTGTATTTCGAGAAGTCGGTCTCGCGATTGTAATCGGTCTCGACCCGGATTGTGGAACAGCCAGTTATAAAAACAATTGCGGCTAGCGCGATGATGACAACGGATCTTTTCATATCGACCTCCAGATCTCAGGGTGTGCCGGGAAGAATATAACACCACCGGCGGCCGTCTTCAACGATATTGGAAGCGGATGTCCCTCGGGGAGGCGCCTCGAGCGGCCCCTCGAGCGTCCCCGAAGAGAGTCAATATCCGATTGTAAGCCGCGGCAGAACGCTGTATTATCGTCGGGCGGCCGGATGCCGGCGACACGCCTATATCAATGCGGGAGCGATTATCGTGCGGTTCAGAAAACTGCAATATTTAAACCTTCTCGTAGTGATCGTCGGCATGATGATCATCTCGCCCTTTACGTCGAGATCGCCCGCCCTCAGGATGGTGAACAACATCGTTCTGACCCTCGTGCTTCTCTCGGTCGTCAACACGGTCAAGAAGCAGAGGGCGACCTTCCTGATCGGGCTGGTGCTGGGAATTCCCTGGGTGCTGTTATCCTGGATTCGTCTCATTGATTCTATCGCGGTTCCCCCCGAAATACTCTCTGTGATGTCGATGATCTTCGACGGATATATCGTATTCGTACTCCTGCGTCACATTATCAGGGCGAAAAGAATCACAGCAGACATCCTGTACGGAGCGGTCAGTGTCTATATCCTTCTCGGGATATTTTTCGCGTCCCTCTATTTCTTCCTCGATGCAATAACGCCGTCGGAGCTGTTCATCTATGCGGGCGCAGGTACAACAGGCGGCCCGGTCGACGGCACAGGGCTATTCTATTTCAGTTTCGTTACCCTCACGACTCTCGGTTACGGTGATATTCAGCCGGTCGCGGATATATCGAGGATATTCGCCATCCTCGAAGCGATGACCGGGGTCCTCTACTCGGCGGCGCTTATAGGGCGGCTGATCGGCCTTTACGTCGCGCAGTCCGGCAGGGCGGAAGCCGCTGATAAAGATCCCGGTAGAGACCAATGAGCGATATCCTCAGAAATTCCGTGATGATAACGGGCTTCGTCTTCGTGATGATGCTCGTGATCGAGTATGTCAATGTCGTCACGAGCGGCAGGTGGGGCGAACGCCTCGCCCGCAACAGGGCGGGGCAGTATATCCTCGCCGCCGTGCTCGGCGCGCTGCCCGGATGCCTCGGTCCGTTCGCGATCGTCGCGATGTTCTCCCACAGAATAGTCGGCCTCGGTGCGGTTATACCCGCCATGATAGCCACGCGCGGCGACGAGACCTTCGTCATGCTCGCTCTGCTCCCGAGACCGACGATGATCCTGATCCCGGCGCTGATGGCTGTCGGTATCCTCGCCGGCATCCTTACAGATGCGCTCTCGGGCAGGGTTCGGTTCCTCGAGAAGATGCATTGCGACGGCCTCGTCGTCCACGAAGGGCACGAGGGGAACTACTTTCCCAGGGGGCATGTCGCCGGCCAGTGGCGAAACTGCTCGCCGGCCCGCGGTATACTCGCCGTCACGATCCTCCTCCTCCTGTTCGCCGTGATAACGGGCCAGTTCTCCCATCACGGACACGGCATGGAGGAGATGTTAGGGGCTGCGCCGGAGGCGAGCGGTCACATGCTGGAGGGTGACGACGCCCATGACCACGAGACCGAACCTGCCGGCGATTCGCACGCGGGACATGACGGCTGGGGATGGATACGTACGACCCTCCTGGTCACATCGCTCCTCGCCCTCTTTATAGTGGTGACCGTCCCCGACCATTTTCTCGACGAGCACCTCTGGAGGCATATCGCCGTCCGGCACGTCCCGAGGATATTCCTCTGGACCTTCGGGGCTCTGCTCGTCCTCCATCTGCTTACCTCGAATTTCGATCTCGATCTGACGGGGCTTGTTTCGCGGGGACAGTGGTTCGTGCTGCTCGCAGCCTGCCTCGCCGGGCTGATCCCCCAGTCGGGCCCGCACCTGATATTCGTGACACTGTTTGCCGGCGGATACATCCCGATGAGCGTCCTGCTGGCCAACTCGATCGTGCAGGACGGTCACGGAATGCTCCCGGTTCTCGCCTATTCGAGGCGTGTTTTCATCCTGATCAAGGTCATCAATCTCGCGTTCGGCCTGCTGGTCGGAGCGGCGGCGATGGCAGCGGGGATCTAGAGTGGCCGGGGGAGGGGCCGAACGGCTCATCGGAAGATTCCAGAGAGGACCGCATGCCTGACATTAAATCCGGCAGGATCGTCACACACAACGATTTCGACGGGATCGGCTCGGCGTCGATATGCTCGGCGGCGCTCGGTGTCGAACGTGTGATCTTCACCGGCCCCAACTCGATAGCGAGGGCCGAGATCTCCGTCGGCCCCGCCGACGTTGTCTGCGATCTTCCCTACCCGCTCGACTGCGGGATGTGGTTCGACCACCAC
>JAUWMD010000038.1 GCA_030613345.1 Candidatus Krumholzibacteriota bacterium | reverse complement strand
GTTCGTTTCGAGATACACGCTGTCCGGCTACACATCCGACAAGCCGTACGAATCGATACTCGAGCGGATGCGGACGGTCCGCCTCAACAGCGGGAAACGAACCCTCGAGATGGTGGAGGGATTCGGCGACGACGTGCGGGTCGAATACGAGCACGTGCTCGAGCTGATCAGTACACAGGTGGACAATCGAAAGATCGAGGAGATCATCGAGGATGATCTCGACGGCAGGACCGATTGACCCGGGCCCGATCAGTATCCGTACTTCAGCCCCACCGTTACCGTTCTCCCCGGCATCAGGTAGAGGCCCGCCTGTCCCCCCGGCAGGTCGGTATAGATGAAATACTCCTCGTCGCCGATGTTGCTGAGGCCGGCGAAGACCGACACGCCTCCAGCGACTATCGCTTCCCCGTAGATATCGACGACCGTATAGGAAGGAATCGGATCCGCCGAATCGTTTCCGGCGTAATAATCATCGATATATCTTCCGGACAGCTTGACCTTATAGCGCTTCGCATGCTGCGAAAGGCTGAAATCGACCTTCGTGCCGGGCCGTCCCTGCGTCCAGCGCCCCGGATCGAGCCGCGACCACGAGACGTTCGCGCCGAAGCCGCCTCTCCAGTTTCCATCGAGTGACACTTCCATCCCGTCGAAGACGAAATCACCCGTGTTGGTAAATCTCATCATCGGGGGCGGAGAGGGATTGTCGGCGAGCTCGATCATGTTCTCTCCGTCCATCCTGTAGACCGAGAGATCTATCTCGAGGCCGCCCGGAATCCTCTGGCGCAGTCCCGCCTCATAGTTCCACATCCTCTCCGCTTCGAGGTTTTCGTTCGACGGGGGGAACATATACAGCTCGTTGATCTGTGGCGACCTGAAGCCGTGAGCGGCCACAGCCCTGAAGCTCGTCCCCTCGAGCGGCCGCCAGACCAGACCGAAGGACGGGCTCACTTCCTCTCCGGCAACGTCGTCATGGTTGTATCTGGCTCCCGCCGTCAGCATGAGCCGCTCCCTGCAGGAATACTCCGCCTGGAGATAGGCTCCGGCCTCCCATTTGTCCCATTCCGCATCCGGCTCGTCCGGCAGCCTGCCGCGCTGGAACCTGTAATCGCCGCCGCCCGAGATCTCCAGGCCCCTTACGGGCTCGGATCTCCCGTACAGGATGATCCCGTCGGTGGCGTCCTTCGAGTGCCACCCGTCGGAGAACCTGTGCTCCCCGAAGTTGCGATAATACCTCGCGCTGTAATGATACGCATCGCCTTCGCCTTTCAGGCCCAGGTCGAAGCTGCCGCGCTTGTAGTCATTCCACGTGTCGGAGATCATCGACGGATCGTCGGCGGCCCTGAGCGGTTCCTCCTTGTACCCGTCGAAATACTTCGCCCATGCGAACAGCAGGAGGGATCCGGGGATCAACGTCTCTCCCCTGGCGGAAATATCAGTACCCCTGTAGGCGGAATTTTCCACATGGCCCGCCGACTCCCTGTAATCGGCGCTGACCGAGCCGGCTAGGCCTCCCTTCCTGCCCGCAAGACGGCCACTGGAGAGGCGGGTCTCGTAAGTCCCGCCCGCCGCCTTCAGATCGATCTCGAGAGAATTTCTCACGTTGCGGGGAATGACGTTCATCACCCCTCCCATCGCGCCCGATCCATACAGTGTGGAGGAAGCCCCCTTGACCACTTCCACCTTTTCGACATCGTGCAGGGGAAAAGAATGAGTCACCGTGCAGTCGAAGAGGGCCATCCTCTCCGGCCGGCCATCCATTAGAACGAGCGACCGTCTCCCCCTCGAGCCGAGCCCGCGGATACTCACGTCGCTTCGCCCGAAATCCCCCGTCCGCATGATGAAGACACCGGGGAGTACACCGGCCAGATCGGTCGAAGAGTTCTTGAGCGAGATATCGATCTCCTTCGGTCCGATAAAGGAGACCGAGAGCGCGAGGTTCTCGAGGGGAGATTTGATCCTGGTCGCCGTAACGATGATCTCCTCCATCCTGTACTGGATGAGAGTGTCCGGGCTTTCATCATTTGCATTGCCGCAAAGGCCGGCGCCGGGAGCGAGGACGATAAACAGAGTGAAAGCGGAGAGTATCTTCCGGAACATTTTCAACCACCAGTTTGTTAAATACAGCCGACCATGAATCGTGTTAATATAATTACAGTCGTGTTACTTCGGTCAAGTAAATAGTGCCACGTTATCTGATTTTGTGTTATTATATGAGGGAGGCTCCGCCGGAACGAACGGAGGAAAAGATGAAAAGAGTAAAATCTGTCGCTGCCGCCGCGGCGTTCGTGATTTCGGCCCTGCTCGCTAACCCCCTACCTGCCCACTGCCGTGCGGCAGGCGGCGCCCCGCCGGCGGGAGAGGTCCGCGTACTGATCGTCGATACCGACATGGGGCTCGACGACGCCAGGGCAATATTCGCACTGCTCGGCTCCCGAGGAATCGAGATAGCCGCCTTCTGCACGGTCGAAGGCTCCGCCTCTGCGGCAAAGGCGGCAGACAACGTCATCGGCCTGATCGAGTCTTCAGGAGCCGTCCCCGTAACTGTCTACAGAGGGTTCCCGGGAGGCTCGAAAGAACCTCCGCCGTGGAGAATGCACGCTGAAGGGCTCGGAGGCCATCCTTTTCCTCCTCCGCGATCTCTCTCTCACAGCCCGCTCGCCGACATCGCCTCCCGGTCGGATCAGCTGCCGGCGGGCGTGTGGCTCGCTCTGGGACCGCTGACCAATCTGGCCTGGCTCGAGAGTCGCGATCCCGGCGTCCTGCGGGACATGGAGGTCTGGATGCCCGTTTCGCTCGATGGGAAAACGGTCGATGGCTGGAATTTCGACTACGATCCAGAAGCTGCCAGGCTCGTCATGGAGGCGGCGGGCACGATCTTCCTCGTAGATGTGTCCTGGGAGGGTGACCCGGGCAGACTGCTGGGCGACGTCGAAGGAAATACGCCGGCGGCAAGATGGATCACGGCGACCGCAGGCGGGGAAACCGGAGCGCACCTTTTCCTCTTTGACGAGATCGCCGCTGCGGCTGTCGCCGCCCCCGATCTCTTCGAGGTCGGTGGGGAGACTTTCGAGCCGTTTGCGCGCGCCGGCGGCGGATTTTCCCTGAAAGGATCGGACGGCGGCAGGATCAGGATCGTCAGGCTGAAAAAGGGCGCCGGCCTCGAGAGATACCTCCACGGCGTCTGGGAAGCGCCGGGCACCGAACACGAAGACCATGCGCACCACATGCCGGCCACAGGAGACGTCCTTGCCCTTCTCAGGGACTTCCACGGACATCTCGGACCATTTGTCGTACTCGGCTACAGGATGGGCAGACTCGCCCTGGACGAGACGGGATCACCGGGTTACTTCGGCATCAGCGCCGAGGTCCACAGCGTGCTCGAACCGCCGCGCTCCTGCCTCATCGACGGCGTGCAGCTGGGCAGCGGATGCACCCTCGGAAAGAGAAACATCTCCATCGAGCCGTTCGACGGTCCGCCGTTCGCGATATTCAGGACGGCAGGCGGCGCCACCGTGACCGTCAGGCTCCTTCCGGGCATCCCCGCGATGGTGAAGAGATCGGTCGACAGCGAAGGCGTCGAGCAGGCCGGCATGAAGGTCTGGGAGATGGACGAAAGCGAACTCTTCGAGATCAGCGTGGACCGTTGACCGCCGCGCTCCGTTGCATTATCATTCCCCCTGATGAAGCGGATGGAAACCAATAGCACCGGCACAAAATATATCAGCGAGAGCTTTCTCGCCGCGATGGTCATACTCGTCGCCGCGGCGGTCCGCCTCCTTCATGTTATATTCACGGTCCGCCTCAATCCGCTCTCTCACAGCCTCATCCTCGACTCGATCGCATACGACAGGTGGGCCAAGGCCCTTGTGTGGGGAGGCGAGCTCCCCGCGACAAAGCTCATGCAGGCGCCGCTCTACCCGTGGTTCCTCTCCCTGATATACCGCATCTTCGGGCCATCCCTGACTGCCGTGCGGAGCGTGCAGGCCCTGCTCGGAATATTCACCTGCGCCTTCATCACGGTCATCACGCGGCGGCTGTTCAGGTCGTCAACGGCTGGAATCATAGCCGGCCTTCTCGCTGCGCTCTACCTTCCTGCGTTGTTCTACGAGGGAATTCTCCTGCCGGCCTCCCTCGTACTCTTTCTCAACGCCCTGTTCGTGCTGCTGATGGTCCCCGACACGGGGCAGGCCAGGCCGGCCAGGCTGATGGCTGCAGGATTCGTACTCGGATTGTCCGTGATGACCAAGCCGGTGGCCCTTCTCCTGCTGCCCTTTGCGCTTCTCTATATCTTGTTCTCGGCGAAGAGATTCAGCGGGGATGCAGCAGTCGGAAGGTCAGCTGCGACGGATACGGCAGGCAGGGCGGAAACGGCCGGTGCCCGCAGCGTCGGCGGCGCAATCTTCATCAGATACTCCGCCCTCGTCGTCGGACTGGTGTTCGCCCTCGCGCCTCTTACGATCCGGAACGCCAGGATGACGGGGACCTTCGTGCCGCTGACCACGGGCGGCGGGATAAGCTTCTACCAGGGCAACAACCCGAAGGCGAACGGCTTCTACTCCGTTCCGGTCTACCGCGGCATGTCCCTTGGCGGAACGCCTGAGATCCAGCAGGAGAGAATGTGGCTGTTCGCTGAGGCAGCCGAGAAGAGGAAGCTCTCGCCGGGCGAGGTCTCGAGGTTCTGGACGAGGGAAACATTGAGATACATCGCATCAGAACCCGGCACAGCGGCGGCGCTGACCTTCCGGAAGTTCCTCTACTTTTTCAACAGGTACGAACGCGCCAACGTCGAAACCATGTCATTCCACCGGAAATTCGGAGGCATTTTAGCCCTGCCGCTGCCCGGCTACTGGTTCGTCCTGTCCTTCGCGCTGCTCGGGATATTCCTCACGGGAAAACGGTGGGACAGGTTGATCCTGCTCTACGGCGGCGTTCTGGCATACTTCGCTGCCGCAGTCGTTTTCTATGTCCTCGCGCGGTACCGTATACCGGTGGTCGTTTTCCTCATTCCCTTTGCCGGAGCGGCCATCATGAAACTCCTCAAGATGCTCCGGGACAGGAAGCTCTTCGACCTCGTGATCATGGCGATAGCACTGGTGCTTATCTTCTATGCCACCGGACTGAAGGTGGCGAGGGATACGTCATTCGGGAAGGCAACACAGATGGTGAGGCTCGGAAAGGTCTACGCGAACTCCGGCGATACCGACAGGGCGATTGAGGTCTGGAAAGAAGCCCTTAAGATCGACCCCGGCCACCCCCATGCAAAGAGATGCCTCAAGGAATCGGGCGCCTCCCTTCCTGATAGTAATAAATAGACGAGTGCTGAAGGAGCGTAGACGCGGCCGGTCCCGTAGAAACCCTCGGTGCCTCCGGGGTTTCCGAGGGACCGGCCGCGTTTTCTATTCTTCTTCAGCTCCGTCACGCCGCAGCCACTGATCGCACCAATCAAGAATCGACGCGTACCAGAACCGCGAGTTGTGCGGCTGGAGGATCCAGTGGTTCTCGTCCGGGTAGCGGATCATCTTCGACGGGACGCCGAGACGCTGCAGCGCCGTGAACATCTGCTCGCCCCCTGTGATCGGAACACGGTAGTCGAGCTCGCCGTGAATTATCAGGTGCGGTGTCGAGAAGTTCTTCGCGTAACGTATCGGTGAATACCTGTCATTCAACTCTGGCTTGTCCCACGGCGTGCCGAATAACTCCCACTCGGGGAACCACAGCTCCTCGGTCGAGCCATACGAACTCCACTGGTCCGCCTCTCCTGCGTGGGTAACAAGTACGGCGAACATCCCGTCCTCGTTGTGTCCCTGCAGCCAGTTGCAAACGAACCCGCCGAAGGAGCCTCCCCACCCGGCGACCTTGCCGCTGTCCACCCAGTCGTAGTTGGCCAAGACGTGCCGCACACCGCTCCTGATATCCTCGATCACCTTGCCGCCCCAGTCGCCGTTGATCCCGTCGCAGAAATCGGTGCCGTAGCCCGTCGAGCCGCGCGGGTTGCAGAAGAATACGGCGTAGTCGGCGCCGGAGAATATGGCGTACTCGGTCCTGTAGGCATACCCGAACATCTGCTGCGGCCCGCCGTGGATACGCACAAGCATCGGGTACTGTTTACCGGGATCAAAATTCATCGGCTTGACAAGGAAGCCATGGACCTTCGCCCCGCCGGCGCCCTCGAACCAGATCTCCTCGGCGTCGGGGAAATGGTACTCCGCATACAGATCATCATTGACGCCGGTGAGCTTCTTCACGTCGCCACCCTTCGAGTTGCAGCGGAATATCTCGTAGTAATGCACCATCGGGCGATAGAGGTAGGTGAAAAACTTGTCCTTCGGGCCCGGCTGGACACTGAGATGATAGCCATGTCCCGCGTCGCCCCCACCGCCGATCACCGTCTTGAGCTTCCCGCCCTTTGCCGAAACACTGAACAGATTGATGTCGGCCTGGTCCTCTGCGGTGAAATAGATCTTCTTCCCGTCGTGCGACCAGAAGAGCGAACCGACGCTGCGGTCGAAATCGGGCGTCAGCGATACCGGCTCTCCATCGGGAAGCTCCATCACGGTGAGCTCGTAGCGGTCCGATTCGTATCCAGGCCTGCGGGTCGCCCTGAAGGCGATGTACTTTCCGTCGGGGGAGACGCGCGGATGGCTGTCCGCGGCCGGGTTCGAGGTCACCTTCCTGACCTCGCCGCCGTCGACGGAGACCATCCAGATCTCCTCGTTGTACGAGACCGCCTGGTCCTCGTCCTGCTTGCCGGAGAAATAGATCGTCTTCCCGTCGGGGCTGAGGTCGAAATCCCTCCCGGCCGACCCGAGCCAGTATGTCAGGGCATCGAACTTCAGTCCCGGCGTGATGTCACGCGGCTCGCCGTCCTCCGCGGCAATATGGAAGAGATGCTGGACCTTCCCGTCCTCATACGTGTCCCAGTGCCTGTACATGAGGCTCTTGTGGACCATCGCAGTTACCTTGCGCTTCTCCTTTTCCTCGTCCTTCTCCTCAACGCATTCGAAATCCTCGCAGCCGGGGTAGATGCGGGCGGTGAATATGAATCCCGCACCGTCATGCGTCCAGATGAAGTCGCCCACGCCGCCGTATATGTCGGCAGCCTTTCGTGCCTCGCCGCCCTGCAGGGGCAGGATGTATATCTGGCGCGAACCGTCTCGCGAGGAGAGGAACGCGATCTTCTTTCCATCGGGCGACCAGCGGGGATGGTTGTCGCTCTTAGGGCTCGTAGTCATCCTGCGGCCCTCGCCGCCGCCGGCAGGGATGATCCATATGTCGGAGTTTCTGCTGTTCTCTTCGAAATCGGTAACGCTCACCACGTAGGCGATCCACTTGCCGTCCGGCGAGACCTGGTTGTCGCCGACACGCTTGAGCTTCCAGAGGTCGTCGGGTGTCCAGGGCTTTTTCCCCTCCTCCGCCTCCGCCGGCAGTACGATCGCCGCTGTCAGCGCCATCACGATCAGAAAAACGGATATTCTTCTCATTCCCGCTCCTTTCGCAGGGCCCGGAAGGGGCCTCTGGTCCATTCCATTCACTTGCGGCTTTCTGCCGCGGTCCCGATAGGATATAATCTCAGGCAGATTGTGAAAAGACCCAAAATGGAGGAAGCGATGCTTTTCGACGACGATCCCCGCGATGTCAGAAAGAAGGATTTCATCGAGCGCATGAGGCGCAGAAAATCGGGCGAGCTCCTCGGCCCCCTGGCGGAGAAGATCGCTGCCTGGGAAAAGGGCGAGACCGACGCGGCGGATGTCTTCAAGGCGGCCGGCTACGCGTCACGAAAGGGCGAATCGATGATCGCCGATTTCAGGAAACGGCCCGATGTTATCCTCGCCGGCATCGCGATGGACGAGAACAGGTACATCACCGCCCTGGGCGACATCGGCATAGAGGTGCGCCTCACAGACATTACCGAGGTGTTCTCCGACGCCATAATCACCCCCGTCGATCCCGGCGGCGACATGACGGCCGGTCCGGGCGATCTGGCTACGGGGAACGTCATCCATGCCGCGGTAAGCGACGGCTCCGGCGGCATAACGGCCGGTTCGGTCACTGAGGCCCTGGCAGCCGCGCTGAAGGAGGCGGAGGAGCTCGATGCGGAGACGGTGGCGGTACCCGGACTGGGATTCGTCGACGGGGGGATCGGGGCGGAAGAATCCGCGGCAGCCGTGGTAAAAGCGGTGGAGAATCACAGCGGGGATTCGGTCACCAAGGTACTGCTCGTGGATATCGCAGAGGAAGTCGTCGCAGCCTTCGTAGACGAACTCGAAAAACGGGACGAGGAATAGGGACCCCTCCCGGCGATCAGACTTCGGCGCCGACCTCTTCCCTGCCACAGCCCGTGCAGCCCGAGCCGGGCTTCGGGTACTCACCGTTCCAGCAGTAGAGGCAGAGCTTCTCCTTCGGCAGCCCGATGGCGTCGACCATGTCTTCGATCGTCTGGTAGCGCAGTGAGGTGATCTCGAGATCACCGCGTATCCAGTCGATCATCTTCGCGTACTTCTCCGTTGACGGATCGAGATAATCCGAGATGTCCTCGATATCACTGCCCTCGAGAGCCTTTATCGCCCTGCGTGCGGCGAGCTCGTCGATATCACGGGTCGAGAGGTTGAAACGGCAGGGGAACATCAGCGGCGGGCAGGCCGGGCGAACGTGTATTTCTTTCGCGCCCCCCGCTATCAGTTTCTTGACGGTGAAGTTCTTCAGCTGCGTCCCGCGTACGATAGAATCCTCGCATATAATGATCCTGTTGCCGTCTATTATCGCCCTGTTCGGCACGAGCTTCATCTTCGCCACGTGGTCCCGCACGTCCTGCGAGGGCGGGATATAGCTGCGGCCGTATCCCGGCGTGTACTTGACGAGCGGCCGCCTGTACGGTTTGCCCGATTCCATCGCGTATCCGATCGCGTGGGATGTTCCCGAATCGGGAATGCCCGCGACTACATCGACCTCGATATCGCTGTCCCTGCGGGCGAGCGCCCTGCCCGACTTCTCGCGAACCGTCTCCACGTTGATCCCCTCGTAGTACGAGGCGGGAAATCCGGTGTAGATCCAGAGGAAGGCGCAGATCTGCTGGTCGTCGTTGCCTTGCCTCTTCTGCTCGAGCCCGTCCGGGCTGAGCAGCACGACCTCGCCGGGGCCGAGGAATTTCTTCACGTCGAAATCGAGGTTGGGGAATGCCGTCGTTTCCGTGCTCACCGCCCAGCCGTTCTTGTTCTGCCCGACGGACAGAGAGAAATAGCCGAGCCTGTCACGGGCGGCATATATCCCGTCGCCGTGGAGAATGAGCAGGCAGATCGATCCATCGATCCGTTCGAACATCTTCTCGATACCATCGGGGATCGAGTCGCCCTTCGTGATCCGCTTCGCGACCAGCTCGGTGAAGTTGACGACGCCGTCGCCGACCTCGCTGAAGGTCACGCCCTCTTCGAGAAGTTCCGCGACGAGCTCGTGGGCATTGTCGAGGAACCCGTCGGTCACTATGCAGAACGGGCCGAATTTCGAGTTGATGTAGATCGGCTGCTCTTCGAATGCGCTGATGACACCGATTCCCATCCCGCCCTTCATGGCAAGCAGGGTGCTGGCAAATTTCGACTTGAACTGATTGTTGCTGATATTGTGGATCTGCCTCTCGAAAACATCGCCGAGCACGGCGGCGCCGCCGAACTGGGTGCCGAGGTGCGAGTGGTAATCGGTTCCATAGAGAAGATACTCGCTGCATCTTTCACTGGAGACAACGCCGAAGAGACCGCTCATCTGTGACCTCCATGGGTGGCTGGATACGATGTGTGGCAACCGGAAAGAATGGAGTCTACAACGCAGGCGGCGGATACTCAACCCGTTTTTATCATCCCTGCGAGAGAATTCAGGGAATCATTTCAAATGGTGCTCGAACCAGTCTACGATTCTCTCGATCATGTCTATCTGATGGTGGATCTCCCGCAGAGAGTGTCCCTCGCGGGGATAGACTACCATCTCGCACTCCACGCCGGACTGCTTCAGCCCGTTGTAAAACTCGTACCCCTGCCCCACCGGGACGCGGTTGTCGTCCTCGCCGTGGAGTACAAGGGTCGGGGTCCTGGCGCCGGTAACGTATTCCACCGGTGAATGGCTGCGGTAAGCCTCCGCCCTCAGGTAGGCGATCTCCCTGAAGTATTCCTCGAGGAAGGTCGGGGTGATGTCGGTCGTGCCGTGGAAGCTGAAGAGGTTCGTCACCGCTGCCCCCGCCACGGCCGCAGAGAAGCGGGCCGTATTCGTCACGGCCCAGGAGGCCATGAATCCGCCGTAGCTCCATCCCCCGATGCCCAACCTGCCGCGGGAAGCATACTCCTCGTTGACAAGATAGTCGGCGCCGGAGATCACGGCCTCGTAGTCGCCGCCGCCCCAGTCGTCGAAGTTCGCCCTGGCGAACCCGGGGCCATACCCCATGCTGCCCCTCGGGTTGGGCAGAAGAACGACGAAGCCGCGGCTGGCCAGCGGAATCGCCCAGTCGTGCCAGCTGCCGTGCCACCCATACCACCAGGCCCACATCGGGCCTCCATGCACGCAGACTACGGCGGGGAAGGTTCCATCTCTTTTGAAATCCACCGGCAGCCAGAGCACGCCCTCAATCTCGGTCCCGTCGCGGCTCTTCCACCTGATGACCTTCGCCTCGGGGAGTTCCTTCTCCTCGAGCCAGCGGTGAACGCGAGTGAGCCGGTCGCTGCCGCTGAAAAGGCCCCTCTCCCAGATCCAGACCTCGGGGGGTGATTTCGTGCTGCCCCTGAGGAAGACGATCCTCGAGCCGTCGCGCGATATGTCGAACGATTTTCTCATGTAGTAGGGGATCTCGAGCTCCTCGATCCGTTCGACCTTCGAATCGCCGACCGAGACAGTAGCGAGCTCTCCATGGACCCCGTTGAAGTTGATCACGAGGAGTTTGTCGCCCTCCGGCATCCAGACCGGACTAACGAGGGTCCCCCTGTGCCTCTCGCCGAGGAGCCTGAGACCGCTCCCGTCCGGATCGATCACCGCCACGACACCGGCCGGCAGCGTCATCCCCTCGTGCCGCAGCCTGTACATGAACGCTATCCGTTTCCCGTCAGGAGACCAGGAAGGCACACCGGCAGCGTTGCCTGTGACCAGCGTGATGCCACGGTCTGAGAGGTCGATTATCTCAAGCCTCGAATTGAAATAGGTTTCATTGCTCCCCGAAGCGTCGGCCGTGATCATCGCTACGGCATCGCCGCCGGGGGACCAGCAGGCCGATGAGACATGAAAACCTTCGGGGGTGACGGGTGTCCCCTCCCCCGTTCCGGTGTCTATTATCCACAGGCGGTGCGAGTGCTTGTCCTCTCCGACCACCTTCCAGTCCTTACCGTCCGATCGGGCCTTCTTCTCCGCGGCGGTCTCGCCCCTGCCGGCTGTCACAGCGATCCTCGAACCGTCGGGACTGAGCACGAACGAGGCGGCGCCGCCTTCGAGAATGGTTACCTGCCCGGCCTCTCCTCCGGAGGCGGCGATCCTCCACACCTGGGTCTTGCCCTTCTCCTCCCTGTCGGAGAGAAAGTAGAGGTACATGTCGTCTGTCGACCAGGCCGGCGACGTCTCGCGTGAATCGCTGAACGCGAACGGCCTTGGATGATCCCTGTCCTCGAGATCGATCACCCAGATGTCGGGATTGCCGGTCTTCTGATCCTTCAGTGTATCTGCAGGCTCTTCGACGACGTATGCGACATACCTGCCGCCCGGCGATATGGCCGGCGATGACACACGACGCAGCCTGAAGATGTCTTCTATGGTAAACGGCTCCTTCGCACCCACAGCCGCGCCCGCGGCAAGCAGCACGGCCGCCAGCAGACAGGCATATGCCGCCCTCTTTCCCGTTGTTTTCATCTTATCCTCCATGATTCCAGCCTCGATTACAGAGAATACCAGAATCGGGGTCTGTGGCAAGCGGGCAATTTAAGCCGTTGAAGGTTCAGGCGTTGGTATTTCATCGAGACACGCATATCTCCGGCTCGACATGTTCGATATGTCCCTGGACCGGAACATAAAGACTGGTGTGATGATAACTCTGTTTCTGCGAATCGGGTTCAAGTCCTACCTGGGGACTCTAAGACCTGCAGCCGCGAACACTCTGTAATATGAAGTGGTATATAGTGAAATCATATCTGACAATTAATATTATATTCGGTAATTACTTTCCGCGGACAATTACCTATGGCAATAATAGTCCCACCAATTACTTCACCATCCTTGATTATCGGGATATATCCAATTTCTCCAGGCAGCTCATGATATTCATATGAAATCCTGTATAATTCTTTGGTGAATGGATTATATAGGTGCTCTATCCATAAATCGTCTAAAACCACTTTTCCATTCGTGTTCTCATCCCGATCAAGATCTCTTGGATACTTTCCATCGTTATCGCTTCTGAATTTCCATATTGCCCACATGAAGTAACAAGCATTGGCAAGAACTCTTCTTTCATCTAGTACTTCTGTACTATAATGCTCATATATTCGTTCTCCGCTCTCTCCAACAGCAGTTAAATGATATCCTACACTTAAAGCTAGAGCATCTACTACAACATAACCTATTTCCCCTGGATAAAATGCTGCCGCATTAACAGGCTCAGTTCGAGCTAATGTAATTGGATTGAGCATTAATCTTTCTTCGGGTAATAGCTCAGTAAGAGTTTCACCCATCTGAGTAGCATCCGTCCCGATATCACGTGGATACATATAGCAATTGACAAGTCTAAATGCTTCAATCGCCTCCTGAACAATCATTACATTATTCAGTATTTCCTGGTCAATTTCAGATAGTCCCGATGAATTATTTACAGGAGTTGAATCATCCGAGCAGCTACTCAATGGTAGAATTAGAACTAATAGCACAAGATACGTTATCACTCTATACATATCAGCCACTCCTATTTTGAATTCTGCATTCATAGTATTTCTAAGCATTAAATATTCCAAGGATAATTAATTATCACTGAATCATTCTAGCTGCAAACGGTTTTAATTGAGTCCACTATGGGGAAGCAGTTCTAATAGCGTTTACTATGGGGAGCCAGATTTATCTTAGAATTCCCGTTGCCAGAGAGCTTCTAACATAGTACAGCCTGGAGACCATCAATTCAGCGATTATGGTTGGTGTCGGATCAAGGAGCGCTTAAACCTAATTTGTTGATTCAACACTGCAAAAAACGCCACCAGAGCGTGTACCTGCAAAGATGTGCCCGCTCTGATTGATGGCAAAAGCAAAGACATCAGCATTTGTCAGGCCGGTATTCACCTCTGTCCAGCTGTCCCCGTTGTCCTGGGACCGGAAGACACCGCCACCAGATGTCCCTGCAAAAACGTG
>JAUWMD010000234.1 GCA_030613345.1 Candidatus Krumholzibacteriota bacterium | reverse complement strand
CGTTCCTGCCGAGGATGACGACTCCGTGATCGGGCATGTCGACCCGGTAGACAAGCGCAAGTCCCCACTTCTTGCCCTTTTCGCCGAGTCCTTCTGCGACCTCTTCGGCTACATCCATCAGGTCCGCGCCGTCGATACTCGCTTTTTACTGGATGAGATCGGCGAACTTGCCGCCGGCGACGATGCCCATCGTCTTGCCGATGTACCCCTCTTCGCGCATCTGGCCGTACTGGGCGCTGCTCTCTGTGCCCATTACCGCCGAGAGGATCATGGTTCGGAGCTTCTGGAGGTGTGTTTCGGACATTGCCTCGTATGTGGTGTCGTCCATCAGGATAGTACGGATTATCGAATGCGGGTTGACGACGGAGACGTGCGTCCCGTTCTCGTCCTGAAAGATGCCGATATGGTCGAGCGCTGCGTAGGGACCGGTAACCCGGTTTGCCTTTACGATCTCGCCGGCATATTCCGCGTCATAAAGTACGAGAACGTGCGCCTTGTAGCCGCAGTCCTTCGGAGCGCCCATGTCGATACCGGCGACGACCTGCCAGCCGGCGACCATGGCTGCCTGTTCGAGCGATGAGGAGATATCCCCGATCGATCCCTCGGTCTTCTGGACGACATACTCGTAGACCCCGTAGCCGGTGCCGGCAGCGGCGGTGCCCGAGAAGGGTGATGTTGCGGACAGCGCCAGCATCACCAGGGTTGCGGCGAATAAATGCGATTTCCGGACGTTCATCGATCTTCTCCTTTGAATCATGCTAGAAAGTAAAACCTACTCCGAATTCCCACTGGTCCATCTCGAGCTCTATCGTCTGCTGGCCCGGTATCTCGAGCGGGTTGGGGCCGGCTACCGAGTTGCTGAACGCACGGGTCACAACAAAGGAGAGTTCCTTGTCGAACCCGACGTCCTTGCTCACGCCGAATGAGAGGTGCTGTTCGATCACTCCCGGCGCGAGGATGTTGAAGAGGACCTCGCTCTCGGGGATCGGCTGCCTGCCGTACGAGTAACCGCCCCTGAACATCCAGCCGGCGTTGGTCATGTACCAGGCGCCGGTCTTGAAGACAGTCATGTTTTCCCAGCCGAATCCCGCGCCGTCCTCGTTGCCGAGGAGCGACTGCTGGAGGTTGGGCAGGAGGGGGTTAGCAATCGACTTTACGTCGTTGTAGAGTATCTGCTGGACGTCGAACGCTATGCCCATGCCGGTGAATCCCAGGGCGACGCCGGCGGTCCAGCTGGCCGGTATGTCGAATCCGCCCTGTTCGGCGTAGAGGCCGGCGTAATCGTCGAACTTCTGCATGTATGTCCTCGACTGGAACGAGGCTCCGAACGACAGGTAGTCGAGCCACTCGCCGAGGTATCCGATCTTTACGCCGTACCCGACAGAACTGCTGCTGCTGTTATTGGTGAGCTTCTCCGGCTCGGACGAGTATCCCATCTCACCAAAAGCCTGCAGGCCCCTGGCCTCGAATCCCTGCCAGGCGAAGATCGGTGTGATGCCGATCCCGTGTCTCTCGGCGACCAGCACCGAGAAGGTCGGAGCGACGAAGAGCTGGTTGAGATTGACGCCGGTCGGTGTCGTATTGCCGAACATCCCCGCCGGGTCGAATGTAGCGGTCGGGTAATCGGTGTTCATCCCCCCGTGGCCGTAGACGGCCAGGCCGAGGGCAATTGTCTCATCGTCGTCGAGCAGCCAGTTTGCCGACAGGGTGGGGATGTAAAATACCTTTGAATCGCTCTCATACGTTCCCGGGACGAGACCGAATGTCCCGGAGATCATCGACGGGTGGCCCTTTACCGTGTACCGGCGGTTTGGATTGAAGATCGAGAGTGATATGTTGTCCTGCCTGCCGACGAATGCCATACCGCCCGGGTTGGTAGCGGCAGCCATCGGGCCGAGATAGAGCGCCGCGCCGGTACCTGCCAGCGCCTTGTACTTTACCCCGTAACCATGCGAGAAATAACCGTTGGTTGCGGAGGCAGGCGTGATGATGGCTGAGAGCAGTATCGCAAGCACCGCAGCTGTGATAAGAAGAGCTTGTTTCACAGGGAGTCCCCCTTGCTAAAGTGACCGTTCGGAACCGATCGAATATTCTGACAATATATGTCGGGAAAATAGTGCCGGAGTAATTTTAATGCAACCAATTTGTAATGCTTTTTGACCGTGAGGCGGGCCGTTGTGAATTCCGGCTTGATTGCAGGGTGCCCGCGGAATGTGCGGTTGCCGGCATTTCGCTTGTCAGCCTCCGATTAAAATGTTAATTTTTATCAGGTAAGGAGAGGTTCGATTTCCGACAACTAAATCCCCACCGGCCCTTTCGGGCAGTTTGAAGCTGGCGGCCTGCCGCTGACGTGGCGGCGGCCGGATATTCTATCTTCTCCAACGGGGGTGAAGGCCATGCGCTCTCTACTTTCCCTCTCTATCATTCTTTTCCTGATAATCGTCCTGCCTGCGGATTTTGCACGGGCAAGGGAGCAGGAACGTCCGGTAAAGGACGGCGATAAGGACAATCCAGGTGTATTCGTTCTCGATGGCTCGGGGGTCCACGACATCGGCGAACTCCTTCTCCATACCGGAAACTGGGGCATATTCGGGTCGTATCCGACCACTAGCATGCCGGTTTCGCAGTTTCCGTCTGCCGAATGGCCGGCCGGCAGCGGCGTCGAGCATCTCTATATATCAGGGATATGGATCGGCGCGATGAAGAGGATCTCGATTATCGATCAGGTGCCGCATGTCTCGACGGCGGCATACCAGATGGAGTTCATGCCGACCGACGATTCGATCGATATCATCTACAACTCGTACGAGGGAGCGCCCGGTGGAAACAGGCTGCCTTCACCCTATGCCGATGACGACGGCGACGGCCTGATAGACGAGGATTGGCTCGACGGGCATGACAACGACGGAGACGGCCTCATAGACGAGGACTACGCTGCAATATCCCCGCAGATGTTCAGCTCGTGGTATACCGACAACCAGCCGAATATAACCGACATATATCCAGAGCACGAACCGCTCGATATCCTCGTGAGGCAGGAGACATACCAGTGGGATGACGAGAGGTTCGACGATTTCGTCGGCGTGAAGTTCACCGTCACCAATATCGGTGACGAACTCATCGAGGATATCTACTTCGGAATGTTCGTCGACGGAGACGTTGGGCGCAGGAGCGACGGAGCATACTGGGAAGACGATGCGGCGGGGTACTGGCGCGGGATGAGAGATACAGAGGACGGCGAGGTCTATGTCGATATCGGTTATTCATACGATTACGATGGAGACGGGGGGAGGACGACAAGCTATTACGGAACTATGATACTGGGTACTTCCGTTGCTCCTGTCTGGTCGACCGAGCCGGGACAGGCCGAATGGTTGACATTTCGTGTATTCGGAGGGGATCAGCCGTACGAGAACGGCGGAGATCCGACGAACGACTTCCAGCGCTACGAAGTCATGTCGAGGGCCGGGTGGGACATGAACGACGTGGTTTCGTCCGACTGCCGGTACCTCTGCAGTACGGGGCGGTTCGCCGAGCTTCAGCCCGGCGGTTCGATCGTGTTCCATGTCGCGAATGTCTGCGGTGACGGCCTCGAAGGGCTTCTCGACAATGCCGCCAGATGCAAGAGCCTCTTCGACGGGATAACGATCGAGCACAACGGTGAGGAGACGCAGGTGCACTGGATGCTCGAGGAGCCGGTGCTTGCCGGCGTCCTGGACATCAAGCCCGGCACATGTAAGAACCCGTTCAATATCAAGCTGTTCGATTATATCGCCTCGGGGAATGAGAAGAAGGGCGGCGTAATGCCCGTGGCGATCCTCGGCGGCGAAGGGTTCGATGTGATGGACATCGACGTCTCAACAATCCGGCTCAGTGGAGTAGCGCCGCTGCCCCAGGGACGCTCGTACTGCGACGTAGCCGGACCTGGAGATGAAGAAGAGGGCTGCAACTGCACAACAGAAGGGCCGGACGGGCATGTGGACCTCCTGCTGAAGTTCAGCAACCAGGAGATCGCCGCTACGAGGTTGATCCTCTCGATCCCTGTTCCGGGCGAGAAGTGGATGCTGACGATGACCGGCGAGTTCGAGGATGGAACGGCCTTTCAGGTGTCAGACTGTGTCACATTCGT
>JAUWMD010000113.1 GCA_030613345.1 Candidatus Krumholzibacteriota bacterium | reverse complement strand
TATCCGGCAGGCTCTACCGGCGGCAAGATCGCGATGCTATCGTCATTGTATCACTCGCACACAATCCCCGTCCTGTCCATCTCATCCTTGACGGGGCCGAACTGCTCCGGGTCGGCTTCGGCTGCCTCTACGACTGCGGTTGCCTTTTCGAGCGTGCGGCCTGACATGCCGACGCGGGCCGCGAGGGCGTCGCGGGTAACGCCCGTTGTATGTTCTGGTAATTTTCCAGAACGTACCTGTCCCGGCCTGCCCTGCCTCTCCCTTGCCGCATCCTTCTCGGCGTCCTCGAAGTACCGCGTCACCTCCACCGCCTCACTCGGAGTGAAGTCGAGGCGCTGCTGATTCTCGTCAGCCTCCACCTGCGGATGTCGAACGGATCAACGACAGTGACGGGGATCTCTGTCCAACCGAGTGCGCGGCACGCTTCCATTCTGCGCCTGCCCGCGATAAGCCTTTTGTTGCTAAAAGTTCTTGATCACAGAGATTATCAAGCTATTCATCAGATGGTTCCAATACGGTTCCATTCTACAACCCGCCTCTTGTGCTTTCGCACAACTTCGCATTAACTTGTTGTCGTGATTGGAATTAAAAATGAGCCGCCCAGGACTTGAACCTGGCACCCCCTGCTTAAAAGGCAGGTGCTCTAACCAGATGAGCTAGCGGCCCATAAAGACTGTTTTGAAATGTCTTACCGCCACACTGGAAGCGGCGGCGGAATCAATCTAATAACGGAGCGGCGATATGTCAACCACTCAGGCGTCTTCCCTGACGATAGTGCTGTTTCGTTCGGGACCTGTCGAGATAAACGTGACGCGGACACCCAATCTTTCCTCGAGTGACCGGACGTATGCCTTCGCGTTCCCGGGCAGATCCTCGAAATCACCTCCACCGAGATCCTGGTCGGGCCATCCCGGCATTTCCTCGTAGACAGGTATGCATCGGTTGACTTCGAGGACGTTCTGAGGGAAATAATCGATCCTCTCTCCATCAAGCTCGTAGGCAACGCATACCCTGATCGTATCCTGCCCTGAGAGCACATCGAGCTTCGTCAGGGCGATCTCCTCGAGTCCGTTGAGGTTGACAGCATACCTCGCCGCGACCAGGTCGAACCACCCGCAGCGCCTTGGCCTTCCGGTCGTTGTCCCGAACTCGCCTCCCTTTTCGCGAAGGCTGTCGCCCGTCTCGTCCTCGAGCTCGGTCGGGAAGGGTCCGTTACCGACTCTTGTCGTGTACGCCTTGAATATCCCTATAGATCTGCCTATGTCCTTCGGAGCGAGGCCGCTTCCGGTAAGCGCCCCTCCTATCGTGCAGTTGCTCGATGTCACATACGGATAGGTCCCATGATCGATATCGAGAAGCGCACCCTGGGCGCCTTCGAGCAGGATGCTCTTCCCTTCACCCTTCCACTTCGTCACCAGTTCCTGTGTGTCTACTATCATCGGGCCGATCAGTTCCTGGATGTTCACGAAATCGGCCGCTATCTTCTTCGCGGAAAGGGGCGGAGCGCCGAAGAGCTTGACGTACTTGTTCCCCCATTCCGTGGCCCTCGTGACGAGCTCGTGCAGTTCTTCCTTCGACAGGAGGAAGTCTCCCATCCTCATCCCGCGCCTGCTGTGCTTGGAGGAGTAGGCAGGCCCGATGCCCTTGCCTGTGCTTCCGATGTAATCCTTCTTCAACTCGCCTTCCATCAGGCTGTCGATGAACTTGTGATGAGGCATGACCACCTGGGCGGCGGAGCTCATGAACAGTCTCCCCGCAACGTCGATGCTCCTCTTCAGCAGTTCGCCAAGCTCGTCCCTGAAGGCGAACGGATCGATGACCATCCCGTTTCCCATGACCGCTGTCACATCGGGATAGAGGATTCCCGAGGGTATCTGATGGAATTTGAAGGTCCCGTCATCGTTGACCACGGTATGACCGGCGTTCGCTCCGCCCTGGAAGCGAATCACGACGTCATGGCGGGACATCAGAAAGTCGACGACCTTGGCCTTGCCCTCGTCTCCCCACTGGCCACCCAGTATCACTGTAGCGGGCATTATATTACTCCTGTCATTTCAGTCCTGAGGCATCGCCATGAAGTTTAGGTAATGTGAAGGCCGTCCGCAACCGATTTATCCCTGATTCAGGACATAAAAAAACCGCCATTAGGCGGTCCCGATAATTCTCCCGTAAACGATTACCTGAGACTGCTGCGATGCTGATCGTTAAATAGCTTCTTGATGATACCCCAGGACTCCTCGTCTACGGAGCTGGGTATATCGTCTGTTATGCCGGGATTGCTTCGTTCCCTGGTGATATTCGGGATGCCGTCGCCTTCGTCGTCACCGAGCTCGATCCCGTTCGCCCATCCGTCCCCATCCGAATCCATCATTGCCAGGGCGTTGTCCCACTTGTCGCCGTTGGCGTGAAAGTCGACACCGAAAGCATTGAGAGGCGCGTTCCCGGTCACCGGTTCGGATACACCATGACACAAAGCGCACTGATAGCGTTCATATACGGGGAGTTTAGTCATGAAGGTCTCGCTGCTCAGAAGCGCACCCGAGGCGAATGCCGCAATGCACACTACAAGCACTATGAGACCCCGTCGCTTTAGCTCAGGACTCAATTGCACCTCCTTTACTAAAGAAATTATAGCAGCAATATGCGTTTATGTCAAGGGAGAGTCGAAGAGCGGTGGCAGATTTCTGACCGGTCCGAGAAGAGTCAACGCCCTCTCGAGGCCCACTCCATCCAGCGTGTCTGAAAGTCCCTTGACGAGCCTCTCGAGAACCTGCCCGCTGTATATCCCGGGAAAACCGGTCCTGACTATCCTGCCGGCCATCTCGTCCTGACCTCCGGCGATGATGATACCGTGCCTCTCTCCCAAGGATCTTATAACCGCTTCGCAGGAAACACCTTCCGGCGGAAGGAAGGCCTGGACCGATCTAGAGGGACTATCGGGGAAAGATCTCATTCCGAGCGCCTCGACTGCGGTGGTAAGCGCTCCTGAAAAAACCTCGTGCCTGTCTAGGACCTTGTCGATCCCTTTGCTGCGAATGCTCTCCAGCGACCCGTGAAGCACCTGTACTGAATGTACAGCCGGCGTGAAGGGAGTGTCGCCCGTCTTCATCCCTTCGCCGTATCTTTCGAAGGAGAAGTAGAATCCCGGCCTCAGATTCTCCGCGGCCGACTCCATAGCCCTCGGACCGGCGATGACGAAACTGACGCCCGCCGGTGCGGCAAGTGCCTTCTGCCCTGCCCCTGCCACGACATCTATCCCCCATTCATCCATCATGATCTTCTCCGAGCCGATGGACGCTATGGCATCAAGGGCGATCAGCGCCCTTCGGTCGGGGAGAGCCGAAATGATCCCTTCGATATCGAGCCACAGGCCTGTCGACGATTCGACATGGGTCAGGGCGATCAGGTCGGGAGAAAATTCCCCTGCGCGATCGGCGACGCGAGCCGGGTCGACACCCTCTCCCATGGGGAATCTAAGGATGTCCACCTCGCACTCGAACGCCCGCGCGATCTCAGCCCATCTGCGTCCGAACTTGCCGCCCTCGACGACAAGGACCTTCGCTCCCGGATGCGCGACGTTGGCTATGACCGCCTCCATCGCGCCTGTTCCGGAAGCAGCGAACAGGAATGCCGACTCTTTCGTGCCACATAGATCTCCGAGCATGCGGCCTGTATCGATCACCATCTCGCGGAATCGTCCCGTCCTGTGATGCATCGGGGGAAGCGCTGCAAACCGCCTCGGATCGATATGAACCGGTCCCGGGGTAAGCAGTATCAGATCCTCTCCGCGATCCATTTCCAGATCACGTCCTTTCCCTCTCCGGTGACTGCCGAGGAGAATACGAACGGTACCTCGAACGGTTCACCGTTTTCATCCTTGCCTCCTGCAGGCCCGATGCTGATTCCAGCGAAGTACGATCTGAGAGCGGCGACCTGACTGGCCCTCTGGGATCTCTTGAGCTTGTCAGCCTTGGTGAGGACTATGAGGAAATCCTTTTCGGCGTCTATCAACCTCTGGAACAGCATCAGGTCGTCTCTCGTCGGATCGTGTCTCGCGTCGACAAGCTGTACCACTCCCGAGAGAGTCTCCCTGTGCCTGAGATAGCCTGCGATCACCCTCTGCCAGCTTTCCCTCTGCACCTTCGAGACCCTTGCGTACCCGTATCCGGGAAGATCGACGAGATAGAACTTCCCGTTAACGACGAAGAAGTTCACCGTCCTCGTCTTCCCGGGCTCCTTGCTGACGCGGGCGATATTCTTCCTGGTAAAAAGTGTGTTGAGCAGGGACGACTTGCCAACATTGGAACGTCCCGATACCGCAACCTCGGGCATCCCCGAACGGGGGAATTTCGAATAATCGAGAACGGTGGATTCGAGTTCGAGCGACTTGATCTTCATCGGGAACACTCCTGACGGAGGGACATCATACTGTCGCTGATATTAATGGATATCCTCGCCGGATGGAACCGGAGAATCGATCAGTTCGCCTGCTTCGGCTGGGAATCGCTGAAGAAGCCGCCGATCTTGTTGCGGTGCCTGACGCCCCATTCGAGCTGTTTCAAGAGGGCGTTCCTGAGCACTTCGTCAATCGTGTCTACGACTACGATCTTCATCTTCTTCTTAACCTCGTCCGGCAGTTCCTTGATATGCTTCTCGTTGCCCTTCGGCAGCAGAAGCGTCTTTACTCCGGCCCTCAGTGCGGCGACCGACTTCTCGTTGATCCCGCCGATCGGCAGCACCTTGCCGCGAAGCGTCAGCTCGCCCGTCATCGCTACGTCCCTTTGAACGGGGATGTCGAAAAACGCCGAGATGAGAGCGGTGCCGATGGCAATGCCCGCGCTCGGCCCGTCCTTGGGGATCGCTCCCTCGGGAACGTGGACGTGGACATCGATCGTCGAGAAGATATCGTTCTCGAGTTTTAGCATCCTCGCCTTGTTCCTCGCGAAGCTCATCGCGATCTTGGCCGACTCCTGCATGACATCGCCGAGCTGGCCTGTGAGGATCAGCTCACCCTTACCCGGCATCAGAGTTACCTCGATGTTGAGGATCTCCCCTCCCGCCTCGGTCCAGGCAAGCCCCGTGGCCACACCAACCGCGAGCTTCGAATCGATCTCGCTCTCTGTGAACTTCGGTATGCCGAGGTAGGACTCGATGTTCTTCTTCGTGATCCTGATCTTGCCGCTCTTCTCCTCAGACGCGAGTTTCTTGGCGACCTTCCTGCAGATCGAGGCGAGCTCCCTCTCGAGGTTCCTCACTCCAGACTCGCGGGTGTATCGCCTCACGATATCCCTCATCGTCGCCTCGGAGATGGTCAACTGGTCGGTCCTTATACCGTGCTGCCCCAGCTGCTTCGGAAGTAGGAATTTCTGGGCGATCTTGATCTTCTCGTGTAGCAGGTACCCGGGCAGGCGGATGATCTCCATCCTGTCATGGAGCGCCGGTGGAATCGAGTAGATCACGTTCGCAGTCGTTATGAACATAACCTCGCTGACGTCGAAATCGACCTCGAGGTAATTATCGCTGAAATGCTTGTTCTGCTCGGGATCGAGCACTTCGAGCAGTGCCGAAGAGGGATCACCCCTGAAATCGCTGCTGAGCTTGTCGATCTCATCGAGCAGGAAAACGGGGTTGCGAGAACCGGCCTTCTTGATGCCCTGGATGATCCTGCCCGGCATCGATCCGATATAAGTCCGCCTGTGGCCCCTGATCTCGGCCTCGTCCCTGGTACCTCCGAGCGAGATACGCACAAACTTCCTGCCCGTCGCGTCTGCTATGGAACGCCCGAGTGATGTCTTGCCAACTCCAGGAGGACCCACAAAACAGAGGATCGGGCCCTTGAGGTTCCCGGCGAGTTTTACTACCGAGAGAAACTCGAGGATCCTTTCCTTGACCTTTTCAAGGCCGTAGTGATCGGCGTCGAGCTTCTTCTTTACATCGTTGATGTCGAGGTTGTCCTTCGTCCTCCTCTTCCACGGCAATGCGACCAGCGTATCGATGTAGTTACGCACCACCGTCGCCTCGGGACTCATCATCGACATCATTCGGAGCCTGTCGAGCTCCTTCCACACGATTTTCTGCGCTTCCTTCGACATCCGCGCCCGCTTGATCTTTTTCTCGAGATCCTCGAACATGTCGGCTTCGTCGCCCTGTCCGAGCTCGCTACGGATCGCCCTCATCTTCTCGTGGAGGAAGAGCTCCTTCTGGTTCTTTGTCACCTGGCTTGTGACCTTATCATCGATGTTCTTCTCGAGCCGGAGCATCTCGAGTTCCTCGAGCAAAATACTGCTCATCATCAGCAACCGCTCTTCCAGGTCAGCCGCCTCGAGCAGTTCCTGCTTGATCTCGTTCCTCACCTGGAGATGCGCGGCGACGGTGTCCGCCAGGGTCGACCGGTCCTCGAGGGCCTGGAGCGAGAGCATCGCCTCATTGGGAATCCTCTGGTTGAGCTTCACGTACTCCTCGAACTGGGCCTCCACCTTGCGTGAGACCGCCTCGACCTCCCTCGTCATAACCTCGATCGTATCGAGAGGTTCGACCCTCGCGCCTAGATAGTTGTCCATCTCGATGTACTCGTCGATCCTGACCCTGCTTATTCCCTCGAGCATGATCTTCAGCGTACCGTCCGGGAGCCTGAGGAATATACCGATCCGCACGATAGTCCCCACCAGATACAGGTCACCAGGTCCGGGCTCATTATCCGACGGATCCCTCTGCGTCACGACGAGAAGGATCTTGTCCGTCTCGATCGCACGCTCGACGGCGTTGATCGAGGGCTGCCTGCCGACGAGGATAGCGGTCGTCGTAGACGGAAAGACCACAACGTCCCGAAGTGGAACCATCGGCAGGATGGTGTCGAGTGTATCCCTTATGCTGTCGTCCATGTTGTTCATTATTCTCCGTCCAAGTGATGCTATGTAACGCAGTTACGTGCCGTCGGGCGCTACGCCCTCTTCTGGCGCTCCTTGTCGAGGAAGATCTCCGGCTCGTCCCTGTTTATTATCGTTTCCTCGCTTATCAGTATTTTCCGGACGTTCGGCCTCGAGGGCACGTTGTACATGATCGTCAGCATAGTATCCTCGAGGATCGCTCTCAGTCCCCTCGCCCCCGTCTTGCGGTCCATCGCGAGCGACGCGATAGCCTTCAGGGCGGCGGGGGTGAACTCGAGCTCGACGTCCTCCATGTCGAAAAGCTTCTTGTACTGCTTCACGAGCGCACTCTTCGGCTTGAGCATGATGTCTATAAGGGCCTTCTCGTCGAGGTCCTGCAGCGGGGCTATGATCGGAAGCCTGCCGACCAGCTCTGGAATCAAGCCGTACTTGATCAGGTCATCGGGCTGGATATGCTTCATGATCTCGTTGAGCTCCTTGCGGTAACCCGGTCCGCGGTCGGCGCCGAAGCCTACGACCTTGCGGCCGATACGCCTCTCGACGATCTCCTCGAGACCCTGGACCGCTCCCCCGCAGATGAAGAGGATGTTTCTTGTGTCCAGCTCGATGAACTTCTGCTGGGGATGTTTGCGCCCACCCTGCGGCGGGACATTCGCGACGGTACCCTCGAGGATCTTGAGTAGCGCCTGCTGGACCCCCTCGCCCGAGACGTCCCTCGTGATCGACGGGTTTTCGCTCTTGCGGGCGATCTTGTCGAGTTCATCTATATAGATTATTCCCCGCTCCGCCCAGGCGAGGTTGTATTCCGCGCTCTGCAGCAGTCGCACCAGGATGTTCTCGACGTCCTCACCCACGTATCCCGCCTCGGTAAGACTCGTCGCGTCTGCTTTGGCGAACGGCACCTTGAGAAACCGCGCCAGAGTCTGCGCGAGGAGGGTTTTTCCGACTCCGGTCGGGCCCACCATCAGGATGTTGCTCTTGTCTATCTCGATGTCGTCAGTGCTTCTCCCGTGTCTGATCCTCTTGTAATGGTTGTATACTGCGACAGACAGAGT
>JAUWMD010000094.1 GCA_030613345.1 Candidatus Krumholzibacteriota bacterium | reverse complement strand
GTGATCGGCTCGAGATATCTTCACGGCATAACCGTCATCAACTGGCCTTTGAGCAGGCTGATCCTCAGCTACGGGGCGAACAGGTATACGCGCATCATCACGGGCCTTCCCCTGAAGGATTCCACAGGTGGCTTCAAGTGTTTCAGGCGAGAGACCCTTGAGCAGCTGCCTCTCGATACGATAAAAAGCGACGGATATTCATTCCAGATCGAAATGAATTTCTTCTGCTGGAAGAAGGAATTCCGGATGGTGGAGATACCGATCATCTTCACCGACAGGCGGGTCGGTATCTCGAAGATGTCGCGCAAGATCATCTGGGAAGCCGCCTTCATGGTGTGGAGGCTGAGGTTCATGAATCCCAAGCGATGGAAATAACCCCTCGATCGAAGCAGTATGGATCTTTCTATAATCATCGTCACCCATAACAGCCTGTCCCCGGTGGGGAAATGTCTCCGCTCCCTCGAGAACAATCCTCCCGGGGGGGAGTACGAGATCATAGTCGTCGATAACGCCAGCGGCGACGGGACACCGGAGATGATCGGCGAATCGTTCCCCCTGGTGAGGCTGATCGCAAACGAAGACAACAGGGGATATTCGAAGGGCGTAAACCAGGCGTTCCTTGCCTCGTCGGGCCGCTATTTCCTCATCCTCAATCCCGACATCGTCGTCGGGGAGGATTCGATCGACACCCTCGTCCGCTTCATGGACGACACGCCGGAGGCCGGCATCGCCGGTTCGAAGCTTGTCTTTCCCGACGGTTCCGTCCAGCCTTCCTGCAGGTCGTTCTATACTGTCAGGGCCCTCTTCCTCAGGCGCACCTTTCTCGGAAAGCTCTTTCCCCGCGCGCGGGCGCTCCGTGAACACCTCATGAGCGATTACGATCACGCCGAGGCGAGGGAGATCGACTGGATCATAGGTGCCTGCATGATCGTTCGCCGCGAGGCCGTCGAGGAGGTGGGACTGATGGACGAGAGATTCTTCCTCTATTTCGAGGATACCGACTGGTGCTACCGGATGAAGCAGCACGGCCGGCAGGTCTGGTACGTTCCAGGCTCGGTCATGGTCCATCTGTACGAACGCTCCAGCGCGAAGTCGGTGTTGAGCAGACCGTTTCTCCTGCACATGCTCAGCCTGATGCGGTATTACGAGAAATGGAACGCGATATTCCATTTTCTCAGGCGGCACCGGGCGACGATAAAGTCTCTCGTTTTCGTAGTCAGCGACCTGATCGTGATAAACGTGAGTTTTCTCGCGGCGTACTACCTGAGGGACTCTCTCCAGCCGCTCTTTGTGAACCGCCTCTATCCGCTCGACTGGTACACGATATTCATCATATTTTTTAATTTCCTGTTTCTGCTGACATTTGTCTCGACCGGCCTGTACAGGGTCCGGAGGGGAACGGGATTTACCGAGGAATTCTCCGCGGTGGTCAGAGCGGTACTGATCGTGTTTGCCGTCCTTCTGACCGCGTCGTACCTGACCAAGGTGAGGATATTCTCAAGGGCGGTCCTGCTCGGGCACGCCGTCTTCTCCGTTATCCTCGTTTCGCTGTCGAGAAGACTGATGCGCCGGGTGCACAAATCTCTCGTATCGGCGAGTTTCGACCTCAGGAGGGTGCTTCTGGCCGGGGAGGCCGGGGAGGCGGCCGATTTCGAGGCGACGGCCTCGGGCCATCCGGAGGCGGGGATCGATATAATCGGACGTGTGGGGCCCGGCGAAGGCGCGCTCGGCGGGATCGGAGACCTCCCGTCGATCGTCGAGAGGTTCAGGGTGCAGGAACTGATTGTCTTTCCCTCCGCGGGAAAGGACGACGGGATCGTGAGGATCATGACGGGTCCGGTCTCGAGGTCGATCAGGATCAATATCATCTCGTCCACCGCGAGGGTCACCGGCCGCGATACCCGCTCGGAGCATGTAGGTGACGTCTACATGTTTGCCGTCGAAAGGGGGACGTCGTTTCTCCTGACCAGGGGCCTGCAGAGGCTGATCGATCTCGCCGCCGGGCTGGTCCTGATTCCCCTTTCGATCCTCTGCGGGCTGCCCATCGCCACGCTCGGCCGGATCGGCGGAGGCGTCAGGATGTTTACGGAGAGGAGGAAGGGATCCGGAGGAGATTTCCGCTGGCCGAGAGCAGTGCTGAAATCGGGAAGGGAGGCCCCGGATATCGTAAAGCCTCTCCTTGCGCTGCAGCTTGTCGCCGGACGCCTGTCACTTACCGGGCCGCCGGCGCTCCCGGCAGGCTCAGCTGGCGATATGCCCGTCGTCAGGCCGGGCATATCGGGCGCGTGGCGAATCGATTCGGTGGCTGATCCCGGGAAGGCCGCGGGAGACGAGATATTGATGTTGAACAATCAGACGTTTGCGGGAAGAATCCTGCTTATTATCCGGTCGGTCATCCCCTGTCTGGCCGGAAGATATCCGGAATGGTTTCACAGCAAGGGGGTCGACAGTTGAAAGAGATAAGATGCCTGGTCCTCGCCATGTTGTTTGCGGGGCTTGCGGGCGGAGCCGCGCATGCGGCGCCGGGGGACTGGAACGTATACATGGACGCCAGCGCGATCAACAGGGTGACGGTGCTTGGAGACAGCATATGGTGCGGGACCAGGGGCGGGATACTCATGTTCGACCTGGGAGACTCGACTTTCACGAGCTACCTCGATGGGCTCGAACTGAGGTCGAACGATATCACCGCGGTCACTATCGACAGGAGAGGCAGCATCTGGGCGGCGATGAGGGTCACCGGGGTGGCGAGGATAGACAACCCGGACGGGAACTTCTCAGTAAAGGAATATTCAGAGGCTCTCGACGCGATACTGAGCGACAGCGTCATGTGCCTCCTGAGGGTGGGAGACGACATCTACTACGGAGGCACCAGGGGAGTGGCAAAGTTCTCCAACAACATCCCGGCCGAGGAGCCGGTCCTCACCGACAGCCTCGCGGACAGGACGGTCCACGACATGACATATGACCCCTCAGGCGATCTCCTCTGGGTGGCATGCGGGGACGGGATAGCGAGCTACGACCGCGGCACGTTCGACTATGTCTTCTACGATATCGGCGAGGTCCTGTCGGTATGCATGCATGACGGCGCGGTCTACTGCGTATCGGACACTACCGTGCTTCATCTCGATGGTGGATCATGGTCCATAATGAGCGGGGGCCTGCATATGGATCCCGTCACCGTAGCCTCAGGGGGGGGCGCGCTTTACTGCATCACCCCCGAGAGGGCCTATCTGTGGAACGGCTTGTACTGGGCTTCCCAGGCTGTGAATCAGATGAAGGACCTGATACGGGAGGAATTCAGGATCAGCTCGAGCGAAAACATTCTCGGTGCACTCGCAGTGGACGGCGGCGGTACGCCGTGGGTCGGTGGATTCTACGAGGAGGGTTTCAGGGGTGTATATCTCGCGGGATCTGACGGAACGGACTGGTCGCTGCTTAAGCCGGAAGGGCTCACGCAGAACCAGATAGTGGCACTCGACTGCGATCCGGCAGGAAACATCTGGGTCAGCACGGGGCAGAACGGTATCTCGTTCCGTTCGACCACCGACAGGTGGACGGCGTATACAGAGACCAGGAGCGACGTCGGCCATGACAATGCACTATCATACTATGTCAACAATCTCGCCCTCCTGTACGATTCGGAGGGTTTCCTCTGGTGCAACTCGCTCGATTACGACCTCGACCGGATCGACATCGGAGATCCGCTCGACAAGGACGATGATATCTGGACCCATTACGACGCCGGTACGGGGACGATCACCTCCAACAGGTTCGTCAGGGCCGCGGAGGACCCCGGCGGCAACAGATGGTTCATGTCCGACAACGTCGGGTTCGAGAGCGGGATGTGGGGGATCAACATCGCTAACAGGGCCGGAGATGAATGGCTGACGGGCGACCCGGGCAGCGAGCCGCGGATGGAGGGGGGCAACGTCTTCGACTGCGCCTTCGACGATCAGGGGGCCTATATCGCCATGAGGGGTTACGGTGTGATGTACTGGCGGATGGGTGGCTTCGACTGGCCGACGCTCACTGTTCCCGCCGGCGGTGAATGGAGAACGATCCTCGGCGAGGATCAGCTGCCCAGCACTGAACTCTGGTCGGTAGAACGGGGACCGGACGGCAGTATCTGGGTCGGTACGTCCGCGGGGCTCGTCGTGAAGTATTCGCAGGGGACGATCGATTCGTTTACGGTAAAGACCGATGCCGGCGAGGAGGGACTGATCGGAGGCACGGTATACGATATCGAATTCGATGGCCGCGGCAGGCTCTGGGTCGCCACGAACAAGGGCCTCAACCGGATCGATCCTGACGGCACGATAACGGCGGCGTACACGACCGCACTGGAATGGCAGGAAGAACTCCAGCTGATCTATCCGTCCGATGTCATATCGCCCCTTCCCGATCACTCGTGCACGGCACTCGCGTACGACCCGTCGGGGGGATTCATCTGGATCGGGACGAAGAACGGACTGGCCCGCTTCGACGCTAACGAACCGGTGGAGGTGACTCGGCCGATGGCCGACATGATCCTCTATCCCAATCCCGTCCATGCCGCCAGGGGAGACAATGCGCTGAGGATCTGGGGGATAAGCGGGCTGGTGGATATCCGCGTGTACAATCTCGAGGGAGAGCTCGTTCATGAGGTCGCAGGAGTGGCGGAGGGCGAGGTCGCCTGGGACCTTCTCACGATAAACGGTTATCAGGCATCAGCGGGTATATATGTGGTACAGGTGAAGGGAACGGGCGGTACGTCGATGAGAAAGGTTGCGGTGATCAGGTGATCGGCGACAGGCGCAGGAAGCTTCTTATAATCGGTGCGGGTGAGGCAGCCCGGATGGTAGCCTCGGAGATCGGCCGCTCTGCCGGGATCAATGCCTCCGTCGAGGGGTTCCTCGACGACGACGTCGGCCTGGCCGGTATGGAAGTCGAAGGAACTCCCGTGCTTGGCATGACGACCGAGCTCGAATCGGTCGTTTCGGAGCGGGAGATCGATGAGGTCATAATAGCGATTCCGACAGCTCCGGGCAGGTTCGTGCGTGACATAATCAGGCGGTGCCGCCGTGCGGGAGTCGCCTACAAGATTGTTCCCGGGGTGATGGAGATCATACGCGGGACCGTTCACATAGACCAGATCCGGGAGGTCAGGGTGGAGGACCTCCTGGGGAGGGAGACGGTAAGCTTCGATCTCGAATCGACCGCGGCCAGGCTGGCCGGCAGAAAGATACTGGTGACCGGCGCAGGAGGTACTATCGGCAGCGAGCTGTGCAGACAGCTTGCCAGAGTGAAACCCGCGACGCTGATAATGCTCGGTCGCGGCGAGAACAGGATCTTCGCGATAGAGCAGGAGATCAGGTCCGATCATCCCGGGCTCGACATCGTCACGGTCATCAACAATCTTCGTGAGGCGGAGAGGCTCGACAGGGTGATGCACAGACTGGCGCCCGATGTAGTGTATCATACCGCCGCGCACAAGCACGTACATTACATGGAACGTGATCCCGAAGAGGCGGTGATGAACAACGTATCAGCGACGATCAACCTCACGAGGGCCGTAGAGAAATGCGGGACGGAACGGTTCGTCTTCATCTCGACCGACAAGGCGGCCGATCCGAGAGGCGTGATGGGCGCAACCAAGAGGCTCATGGAGATGTACCTGCGGAAGATCGATTCCGACAGCGCGTGCAGGTTTATTAGCGTGCGGTTCGGAAACGTCATAGGCAGCACGGGGAGCGTAGTTCCTCTCTTCGTCGATCAGATCGGCAGGGGCGGCCCGGTAACCGTCAGCGATCCCGAGGCTACGAGGTTTTTCATGACCGTCAAGGAAGCGTCACTACTCGTGATTCAGGCATCGGTGTCGGGAAAGGGCGGAGAGACCTATATTCTCGATATGGGTGAGGCGCTCAACATCCTCGAGATGGCCAGGGACATCATCATGCTTACCGGGCACGAGCCGGACGAAGAGATACGGATAGAATATACCGGGCTGAGGGAAGGGGAAAAACTCCACGAGGTGCTCGTTGGAGAGGACGAGACCCTCGAACCGCCCGCTCCCGGAGAAAAGATCATGCTCGCCAGATCACCGGCGGTGACAGGCGATACCTTCAGGGCCGATGTGGACAGACTCGTCGAAGCGGCGAGAATGGGCGACAGGGACGGCGTGCTGCGGTTGATGTCTGAGCTCATGCCCGGCTTCGGAGACGCCCCGGGACGAAGCTCGTAATCAACGGAGGACCGGTGGAGACCCGCTTCGAAACAGACCTTTTGCGCGAAGAAGCCCTCGAGTTCGTCTCGGCCTTCGAGGGTGCCACTTTCTTCCATTCCCCCGCGTGGCTGGAGATCCTCGCCGAATCGTTCCCGCGGTTCGAGTGTGGCTGGCGCGCCGCCCGAGCCGGCGGAAAACTGGCGGGCCTGATGCCCGTCACCAGGGTGACGAAGGGCCCCGCGTTCATGCTGCATTCCCTGCCTTTCGGCACCTACGGCGATCCCATAGCCTCCGACCCGGCGGTGAAGAAGGAGATCCTCGATACTTTCTTCTCGATGGCCTCTTCTCCGAGATGCGCCGGTGCGGGCGCCAACCTTATCGGTTTCCGCGGAGAGGTGGAGACGCCCCGTGGAGGGAAATGCAGGATGGAGGAATGCAGGATCATCACTCTGCCCGATTCATTCGAAGAGTACAGGAGCAGGGGCATGAACCGGAAGCGGCGGCAGCTGTGCAACAGGTGCGAGCGCGAAGGAGTGATCGCCAGAAAGCTCGAGGGAGAGCGTGACCTCGGACTGTTCTACAATATCTATTTCCACGGCGCCTCGGGATGGGGGGGGGTCCATCCATATCCAGAGGAATTCTTCGAAAGCCTTTTCCGCCGGGGCAGCGAGGGTGTCTGTTTCTGGGGTGCTTTCATCGGGGACTCGCTGCTTGCGGCGCACGTCGATTTCTATTTCGGCAGGACGGCACAGGCCTGGCAGGCAGGCGTTGCGCCGCGGGCGCACGAGTACGACGCCGCCGCCTACCTCGTGATGGTCGCCGTCAGAGAGGCGATAGGCAGGGGCATTTCTGTTTTTAATCTCGGGAGCAGCTGTGGGGACGCGGGCATGATCTTCTTCAAGGAATCGATGGGCGGGGCTGAATATCTCTATCCTGTCGTGGAGAAAAAGAGGAGATGGATCGAGTGGCTGAGGAGACGGTAGAAAAGGGCGGATCGAGGATAGCGGAGAACACGGTTGCTCTCGTGGTCGCCGGCGCCCTGCAGATGATCTTCACCCTCGTCCAGCTCGGAGTACTGAGCAGGCACCTCGGTGGAGAGCGCTTCGGCCTGTATGTCGCACTGAGAGGCTTTTCGCTCCTGCTGACCACTGTCATACTCGTTGGCTTTCCCCAGGTCCTCGTCCGTTATCTGCCCTCCTTCCAGAGAAGGGGGCGCCGCGGCAGCGCGGCCGGGTGGTTTTTCCTCTTCTCGTCGGCGGTTATTATTCTCGGGACGGTCCTGCTGGCCGCCGCACCGCGATGGACAGGCATCATGCCGGACAACCTGCTCGCGCTGGGCCTCTCCGGAGAGACTGTAAGATGGATGATCCTCGCGTCCGTTGCGCTTGCGCTGAAGCTCATCTTGTACGGGGGATTCAGCGGGCTGCGGGAGATGCGGATGCAGATGATCTTCGAGCTCGCCTTCCAGGTCCTTTTCACCATCCTGATACTGCTCTGGCGCGACCGTCTCGACGTGGTGTTCCTCTTTACCGCCCTGTTCGCACTGAACGCTCTGGTCTGGGCAGCGGGGGTACCGGTATATATGGCGATCGTGAGAAAGAGCTTCTCCCGGGGCGGGGGAAGCGAGGCAAGCGGGATAGTGCTTCCGTCACCGGTCGGCTACTGGGGCAGCGCACTGGCGCTCAGTTACGCCGCCCTGGCGTTCTCCGACGTGGACAGGTTCCTGATGTTCCCACTTCTGCCGGTCGCGGCGATATCGGTCTACCATGTGGCCTCGAGGATCAATCAGCTTATCAAGAAATTCCTGGCTTTTCCGGTATTGGCGCTCCAGCCCGAGTTGACGAGGATATATGAAGAGGGAAGGTGGAACGATCTCTCAGGGCGGATCGGGCTGTTCACCAAGACCAGTGTAATAGCGGCCCTTGCCCTCGTCTCCGTCGCGGCGGCGGTGGGCGGGGAGATTATTACGCTCATCAGCGGTTCCGAATATGCAGGCGCCTACCGGCTGCTCCTCGTGCTTCTGCCGACGATCCCCGCGGCCGCGTTCATCGCACCCCTGATCGCCGCGATGAGGGCGCTTCATTTTATAAAATGGGCCATCGTCTGCGATCTGTCATGGATGGTGGTCTACTTCGCCGGCCTCTTTATCCTCGTACCGCGTACCGGACTGATCGGCACGGTCGCGGCCCAGCTCGCCGCATCGGCCGTACAGGTCGCTGCCGCCGTTATCCTTGCCCGGAGGGAGGGGCTCTATCCGGGCACCGGCAAAGTGGCGATGCTCAGGTCGCTGGCCGTTTCGTCCATCTTCGCCTGCGCCGGCGCAGCGGCATGCGCGGCGTGGGGTCTTCCCGCCGCCGCGGCATGTATCATGCTTGCTCCGTTCCTGCTGCGGTTCGCGGCGAGAAAACTGTCCCTGTTCGAGCCCGAGGAGGCCCGGAGGCTGTTCGAGATGTTGCGCGGCAGACCCGGCTCGGGACTGGTCCGCTGGGCGCTTTCCCTGGAGGGATGATGCCTTCTCGAAAGCTGCTGATGCTCATCAACTTCTTTCCCCCCGCAGGCGGGGGAGGAGTGTACCGTCCGCTGTCGTTCGTCAAGTATCTTTCGCGGATGGACTGGGATATCACTGTGGTAACCCCGAAGCCGGGGGAGTTCTGGATCAGCGATCCCTCTCTCGAGAAGCAGGTACCCGAAGGTGTCCGTGTAGCGAGGACGGGTTCGCTCTCGGCGGGCAGGATGTCCCGCGTGATCCACGGCCGCCGGAAGGGTGTACGTGCCAGCTTGAGGCCATCCGGCCGTTACGAGGCGATGAGAAGATTCGGGGAACTTTTTCTCCTGCCTGACACATACATAGGATGGCAGCCCTTCGCGGTTAAGACAGCCTCGCGGCTGTGTCGC
>JAUWMD010000069.1 GCA_030613345.1 Candidatus Krumholzibacteriota bacterium | reverse complement strand
AGATACCCTGAGGTCGAGGATCATGCGCATACTCGCAGTCCTGGCCCTGGCAGCCGTGCCGGCATATCCGGCAACCGACGATCCCGGTTTCTGGAAGGAGATATCCAACTATCGCGGCTGGAAAATCAAGTCATTGACACTCACCGGTATCGAAAAAAACTACAGCAAAGAACTGCAGAAGGGGCTCGAGCTCGAGGACGACGATGCGGTCCTCTACGAGCGCAGCCTCAGGAGGGATGTCGAGAGGATCAATCTTTTCCTCGCCCAGAGGGGATACCCGTACAGCAGCGTCACGTCCTCCGTTTCGCCAATAGAGAACAAACGGGAGATCGAGATCGAGCTGTCGGTCGATCCCGGACCTCCGGTTATCGTGGAATCGCTCGAGATCAACGGGCTGCCCGACCGCTTCATGGAAGAAGCCACGGAAAAGATCAAGCTGAAAGCCGGGGCTATCTTTATCGACGACGCCGTTCTCGCCTCCGAGGAGGCCGTACTCGAGGTCCTGATGAAAGCGGGGCACGCCCGTGCCGCGGTATCAGCTTCGGTGGAGATGACCGACACGACGACGGTCAGGGCGCGATTAGACGCCGTTCCCGGGGCGGTATATTACTTCGACAGCTTCCGTGTAAGTGGAGCGAGCGAGGACCTCAACGAGCTGGCCCTCATCTCGATCAATATAAAGAGGGGCGAGCGTTTCAGGCCCAGGACGGTCACCGACGCGAGAGACAATATCTCCTCGCTGCAGTTGTTCAGGCAGATCCGGATCTCGATGGAGGATACCGCCCCCGATTCGCTCGAGCTGGTCGTAGAGCTGTCGGAACGGAAACATCGCACGATAGAGCTCGCAGGGGGATACTGGTCGGACGACGGATTCAGCGCGAGGGTCCGCTGGAGACACGCGAACCTCTTCAAGAGAGGCCGCGGTTCGAGCCTCGAGATCTCCTACAGCCAGTACAAGAAGAGCGGTAAATGGCTATCCTGGTGGCCTGCGCTGTTCAAGGCCAGGATAGTCGGAATGCTGCGCGTCGGATACGACAACATCAGCGAGGAGAGCTTCGAGAAAACCTCCCCCGGCATCGGTGTCGCTCTGAGCTACGCGCACACACGCAGGATGAGATCATCGATCGGCTATGTGATCGAGAGGGCGGCCTACGATATCAAGACAAGCGAGAAGGAGTATTTCGAGGATCCCGAGGGCCCCCTCGGCTGGTTTTTCTACCATCTCATCCGTGACGGGACGGACGACCGGATCAACCCGACGAAAGGAACATACTCCCGGCTCCGTCTCGAGTACGGCCCTGAAGGGGGAGTATCGAACAGCAACTATTTTCTCGCCGAGATCTCCGGGACCGCTCACATACCGGTCACGAAGAAGCTCGCGTTCGCTACAAATCTGCGCCTCGGATCGGCAACACCGATAACGCCATCAAGAGTGCTCCTCCCGGACAAGCGGTTCTACGCCGGGGGCTCGACGACTCACAGGGGATTCAACAGGAGAAAACTCGGACCTCTCGACGAGAACGGCCTGCCCCTCGGCGGTGAGGTGATGATGACCGGATTCGCCGAGTTCCGGTTCCCGATCTACTGGAAGTTCAACGGGGCGATATTCGTCGACTGGGGACAACTCTGGAGGACCCATAACGACTTTACATGGGACAATATCGAGATAGCCGTCGGGCCGGCGGTGAGGATCATGACCCCAGTCGGGCCGCTGCGGTTCGATCTCGGATACAGGTTGACCGATTACGAGCCCAGCGAGCCTGAATACGCGTTCCACTTCGCTATCGGATATCCGATGTGATGAAGAGATTGACGATGACTGTGAAGGACGGCATAAGAAAGACCCTGAAGGTACTGGCGGCAGCCGCGGCCTCGATGCTGGCGATCGTGCTGATCGCCCTGTTGCTCATGTTGATTCGGCCGGTGCGTGAGAAGCTCCTCGAAACTGCCGTATCGAAGGCGGGGCAGGCACTTCCGGGCGAGCTGACCGTATCGGAGGCCGGCTGGCCCTCCCTCGGGACCCTTGAGATCGAAGGATTGATGTGGATCGACGGCGCCGACACACTCGCCGGGGCCGGAGTGCTGCGTCTATCGGTCGACCTGACGGAGCTCTTCGGCAGGGATGTCCACGTCAGGGAGCTGACGGCCCGCGGGATCACAGCCGACATCCCGGCGATCACGGAGAGGTTCGGGGTCGCGGCGGACGGCGCCGGCACGGAGAACAGGCCTGCCGGCGATGAGGAATCAAAAGGCGGCGGGTTCCCGCGCAGCGGATCAGTGCCTGAAATCCCATCGATAGCGGTCGACAGGATCGAGATCGACGGCCGGCGGATCATCGCCGCCGAAGGCATCGAGCTGATCGGCATGAAACTGCGGGGCGGCCTGGGCCTGCTCTCCGGGTCCGCGCCGTTCGTCTCCATCGAAGAGCTTACCCTCGACCGTTCGAGTACGCCCGTCTCCACGGACAGCCTCTGGCTCGAGGCGGATCTGGCCGCCCCGTCCCTCGACGGCAACGGCGTCATCGGGTTTCCCCATGAGATGAGCGCCCGCATGACATGTCACACAGAGCCGGACGGTTCGTTCACCGTCCACATCGCCCCCGCGGACGGCCCGATGACAGCAACGGATGCCTTCGTATCGGTCAGCGGTATCGCCGCCGTCGAGGACCGCCGCTTCAAATCTGTAGATTTCGAGATGGAGTTCCTCACGCCGGGGACCGAAGAGCTGTCCGCTTTTCCGTTCCTCGCCGGGCCGCTTGAGGGAATCGGCCCACTGGAAGGCGCCCGCGGCGGCGCAAAGGGACATCTCGGCCTGTTGCCCTCGTTCTCGGCCGCCGCCGCCCTGCATCTGAACCGTACCTCTTATATCGACACGCTCCACCTTTCCGTCACGTACGAAGATAAAAATATCTCAGTCGACTCACTGGCTCTCGAGATGCCGGGGCTACTTATCGACGCCTCCGGGTCGCTGGCAGACGGCATCCCCGGCCTGTCGGCGTACATGAGGGTCGACAGCATGGCATGGCTGACGCGCATCCTGCCCGGCGTGACACTTCCCGAGGGCACCTCAGCCGAGCTCACCGTGGAGACCGGGCAAGAGGGCGGGCCCGACGGAACGTCGATCCTGCTCAGAGGACATGCCGCGGCCGGCGGCACGCCGATCGATTCCATCCATGTCGCTGGAGTGATCCCCACCGGGAGAGGCCGACCGTATACGGCGGACCTGATGATCGAGACGTACGGCGCGAAGATCATCACGAGCGCCATCGCCGACTTTTCTTCAGGCTTCGAACTGACCCTCTCCAGCCCGGCCGGGGCACAGCCCGATTCGGGGACGGTATATCTCGCCGGCAGTGTGCGCATCGACCAGGCGACAGGCGATATCGCGATACGCGACCTCCATACCGAAGGGATACTCGGCAGGATCTCTATCAGCGCCGATATCGACAGCATGCGCAGCGGCCGATTCGACATCCTCGGAGAGTGGCCCGAGCCTCCCGCCCCGCTGAGAGCGGCGGTCGGCGCCGATTCTTCAGCATGGGATTCTCTCACGGCCCTGTGGCATGCCGACGGCCCGTTCGAGCTCCGCGCGGGTGGAAGCCTGTCGCAGGGCGGCCGCATGATCTCGGTATCCGGTTCGGCAATGCTGCCCGGCCCTCGACTTCTCGGTCCGATCGCGGGCACGGGCGAAGCCTTCGGCGATCTCGGCCCGCTGATGATCGATTTCGAGGGAAATCTCGCCGCGGCGGACAGCGGCAGCTCAATCGAAGGACGCCTCGACCTGGGCAGGACGGCATGGCTGGATACCGCCCTCGTCTCGGCCAGAAGCGGCGGCGACAGCATCGATATAGACACCGTACTGGTCGTATTCGAGGGACTGAGGTTCTCGGCGGCGGGAGGCATCGCCGGCGATCTGATCGATCTCGTGGCGGACGTCTCGCTGGCCGACTCACTGCTCGTACAGCGCCTCGGGCGCGTCGCCGGAAGAAGCATCAGCATGACTCTCGACGCGCGTCTCGACATCGAGGGCACGATGAACGACCCGGCAATATCGATCGGTATCGACGGCCGGTTTTCGACCGAAGGACTGGAGATCCCGCGCTACACGGGGACGACTGAGGTGTCCGGAGGAATCACGCGTGCGGCCCTGTCACTGCCCGAAGGCCTGACCACAGGCGCCGCCCGGTTCGATACCATCACGGCCTCTTACATCGATGACGCGAAAGACACAGGATCCACCGGGGCAGCAGTGAGACTCGAGGCGATCGGCAGGGACACCGAGATACTGCTCGCATTCCACATATCCGAAGACGAGGGCTTTTCTGTCCTCGCCGATACCTTCTACACCACCGTTTCGGGACAGACACTGGCATCGAAGGCGCCGTTCGAGATCTCCACCGTCGAGGGCGGCGGAATCAGGATCGACGGCCTCTTCCTCGAGGGAAGCATCGGGAGCATCAGTGTGGACGGGATCGCATCTCCCGACTCTGCCGACCTGGCAGCGCGCATCGAGATCGTCATTCCGGAAAAGCCCGCGGTTATCGATGTGGCAGACCGCCTGTGGCCCGACAGCGTCATGATCGATGCACGCGCCGAAGGTCCGTCGAGAATGACCGCGAAAGGGAAGATAAGCGGAATAACCCTCGGCGACGGGACGAAGACCGATATCGAGTTCGGCCTCGTCTCCGACACGCTCGCCCTCCAGGCTTCGCTGTATGTCAAGGGCCCGGAGAAGACGATCCTTTCGCTCGAGGGAGCCTTCCCTCCCCTGCAGAGCGCCGGCTCACTCGCCGACGGCCCTCTGCTGATCGACCTCATGCTCGACGAAGCGCCAGTGCCGGGTGATATGAACTCGATCATCTCGGACGATCCCAGACAGATCGGATTGCTGAGCGGACGGATAGCGGCACGGGGCACGCTGTCCGATCCGGAGGCGGTCATATTTCTCGACTGCTCGTTTATCGGCGGAAACGAACTTGAAAAGTACGTGCTGGCAATCGACGGCCGGTACGCCAGTGAAGGGATCACGGACACCGCTCTTACCCGGCTCTTGAGCATGGGGAAGAGAAGTGGTACGAAAGATGCGGCCGAGAATCAGACTGCCGGACTGACAGCCGGCCTTACCTTCTCGAAACCGAATCGGCCCGGATTAACAGGTGTTCTTCAGTACCCTGTGCACGTGACACTGCTGCCGTTTGCATTAGCCCGCCCGGAGACCGGGGAGATGCTCTTCGAGGTCAGTTCGGAGGGACTTGCACTCACCGACCTCGATCCACTGATGCCGCCCGACATCGATCTCGAGGGCATTGTCGTGATCGAATTCAGGGCCGCCGGAAATGTCGGCAATCCGAAGTTCGACGGCCGCCTGGAAACGGGAAAGATGTCCCTCTCGGTCGCCAGCGACCTGCAGGTCTCACCCACCGTCAACCTCGAGTTCGGGGGCGACCTCGCGAAGCCTTCGGTGAAGGGAAGCATCATCATCGAGCGTGGGCTCCTGCGCATCCCCGAGATGAAGGGAAGCCTGCACGACGTCGAGGGCGAGGCGATCCTCTGGGAGGCGGCCGATTCGTTCCGCATCGCATCCGATACGAATTTTGCAGGAGCAGCGGAAGCGGACACGTCCACGGCAAAGGAACCGGAAGCCCCGGGGGGAATGGATCTCGACGTGACCATCTCGATCCCCAACTCCTTCCGCATCGAGAGCGAGCGCCTCAACCTCGAGCTCGAGGGGAACCTGCGCATCCGTCAGAAGGGCGACAAGCCGATCATCACCGGCGAGCTCAAGCCGAGGAAGGGACGGCTCGTCTTCATGGGCCGGCACTTCGAGATCCAGCGGGGAAGCGTCTTCTTCTATGGCGGGGACGAGATGAATCCCTCCTTCGACCTGACCCTGACGGCGAAGGTGACCGACGTCGATATCAGCATCAAACTCACGGGGACGGCCCTCGAGCCGGAGATCGAGCTGACATCCAATCCGTCCAGGTCGGAGAGCGACATCATGTCCCTCCTGCTCTTCGGCCGCTCTATGAACGATCTGGACGGATCGCAGTCTAACCTGCTACAGCACCGCACCGCCGAGATATTGATGGTCTTCGGCGCATCCAAGCTCGAGGGAGAGATGTCGAAGAGGCTCAGGGTAGACATGTTCGCCTTCCAGCAGAGCACGAGGGATCCTGAAAAAACGGCCCTGACGGTTGGCAAGTACATCAACAGCAGAACTATGCTGAAGTACGAGCAGGGACTCGAGAACACGGCCAATTTTCTGGTAAACCTCGAGTACCAGATCACGAGGCAGTTCAAGCTCGAGACATTCATCGACCAGGACTCCGAGACGGGGCTCGAGCTCAACTGGAGCAGGGAGTACTGACCCGGCCCGCGGATCAGCGGAGAAGTACGAGTTTCTGAGTCTGCCGGAATGTCCCGGATTCGAACCTGCAGAAATAGACCCCGCTCGAGACCGATTGCCCCGCATCGCCCGTCCCGTTCCACACCATCTCGTGAAGCCCCGCCGCGAAAATGCCGTTCGTGAGAGTCTTTACGAGCCTTCCGGATGCGTCGTAGATGCGCAGGCTCGCCGGTCCCGCCATGTCGAGCTCGAAGCCGATCGTCGTTACGGGGTTGAACGGATTCGGCCACGCCGGCAGTAACCGCACGGCGACCGGGGTGACGCACTCGCCGTTCGTCAAATCGTCCATTCCGATATAAAGACGGACGAGGCCGTCCCCGTACCCGACGAGGAGGTCCATGATACCGTCGTCGTTCCAGTCGCACACAAAGGGCCGGGATCTCAGGTCGCCCGCCAGGTCGATCGCCGAGCCGTCCGACTCGACGGCCGAGTATCCATGGAACACGGGCGCCGCATCGGTGCCGGTATTGAAGTATGTCAATATCTGGCCGGCCGTATTGCCGAGGAGGAGGTCCTTCATGCCATCGCCGTCGAGGTCCTCGACATGCGGGCTCGAGCGGACGGCAGGTACGACGAGATTAACGCCGCTGTTCAGGATCATCTCTTCCGATTCGAAATCCCAGGACGCGTCGGTGCCGGCGTTCCGGTAGAGCCTCACGAGCCCGTCCTTGTCTCCAACGATGATATCCCTCCTGCCGTCGTTGTCCCAGTCGACTACGACGGGGGTCGTGCGCTGCCCGACATCTATAATGGTCTTGGAGCCGGCCGGGCCGACCTCGAGGAGTGTGCCGCCGTCGAAGGCCGGGTCGGCATCGGTATTGACGTTGAGATAGAGCCTGATGTTGCCCTCGGCCTCGCCGACGAGCAGGTCCTTCCGTCCATCCAGGTCCGCGTCGACCACGCGGGGAAAGATGCCCAGTCAGCCGCCGCCCGGGCTTGTCAGATCCGATCCTTCCGACTGCGCGTAGAAATAGCCGGTGAAGACCGGATTGCCGGAAGAGCCGCTGTTGATGTATATACGGACCCTGCCGAATCCGGTCAGACCGCTCCCTTCTCCGACGACGAGGTCCTTCAGGCCGTCACCGTCCCAATGGACGAACGACGGGACCGAGTAACCAGGCACCGATATATCGGAACCGCCCGCCTGGACGACCTGTTCCGGTCCCGGAACGAGGCCTGCGCCGGAAACGGACGCGGCAGGGATCAGGAGAGCCATACCGGAAATCGAAATGATCATCAGCAGTCTGGTGGAAATGTTCATCGTCGTGTACTCCCGAAAATGCTGAATGCGCGGCTGGATATATGGTCGATGGCTTCCAATAATAATACACTATATTTATCAGTTATAGCAACCGGGAATCCGCATGGATGGAAAATATCGATCGGCCGACTGCAGGCCGCCCTGTCGCAAGTTCTGCTTCAAATGGAAAAAATCCGGTTTCACCCCTTGACAGAATAGTTCATTTAATATATACTTCATATTAATTGAAGTATACAACGACATTAATTCCAACAGAATCTGGAATACTTCAGAGAAAAAGGAATTGCCATGACTATGAGATTCGAGAGTGTGAAACCAGTTTTCAGCGAGGTGAAAGGTATGTCTCATGAAAAGAAGCTCAAGCCCGACCATTCGCTTGTCGGCCTGCTGCCCGCCCTCATCTCCCTGGTAGTTATCGCCATTGTGGCTGCAATCTCCAGTGCGCGTGGAGTTGCATGGGCCACCACCTTCCTTTTCCTCGGGTTCACCGGATTCGCCTTCGCCGCCCAGCGAAGGTCGGGATCGCTGACATACATCGCGTCGACGGTATACCTGCTCATCGCAACACTGGCATTAGCCAGCGCGCCTGACAGCGTTTTCGGACTGAGGGACAGAACGGTCTTCAATGTATTCAAGATCCTGACTCTCCCGTCGATAGCGACGCTCCTCTACCTGATGTTCACAAGGAGGGCCAAGTGGCGCGGGCGCGACATCCTCGAGCTTGCCGCTGCCCCGGTCGAAGACCTCGGAGACGGATTCACCGAGCGGCCCTACCCATTCGGGAAGGCCGATTACTCCTGGGACGAGATCCTCGGGTTCGCGCAATTCTGCGGAAAGTACATGATATCCCTTCCCTACATCGCATCCGAAAGGGTCTGTCTAGTCCCGATCAGGATGGGGAAGGAGTTCGGGCACCTCTGGAACGTATCCCGAAGCATCTCGAAGGACACCTGGGTCTGTTTCGATTCGGAAGGCAACGTCACGGTCAACATCTCCAGGGACGATTATTATCTCTACCACGACGACCTCTCGTTCGACCAGCTCTGCGACTCGCTGGCCGACCTCTACGTCGAGTTTCTCGATATGTACAGGAGAGGCGAGACCGTACGGATCATCGACAGGCTTAACGCGGTCAAGGTCGGCTTTTTCTCCTAAAGCGGTCAAGGAATGAAGATGGATTTCGCGACAGCGGCAAAACTCGGTAACTATATCTCGAAGGATTACGCCCGGGACATGTTCGAGCTGCTCGCCAAGTACCGGGACATCTCGGCCTCCGAGGCGGCATCGAGGCTCGAGCTTCACATACGCACTGCACAGGATTTCCTCGAGGCGATGGAGTCTCTCGGAATCCTCTCCAGGAAAGAGGTCAACGAGAAGAAAAGGCCATATTTCCGTTACGCTCTCGCGAAATCGAGGATCACGATGGACATCGACCTCGAGGAGATGACCGTAGACAAGTCCATGGAAGAGCCCGGCAGGGCAATACGCGAGAAGAAAAATTCAGGCGCGATATTCACAACTGCAAGAAGCGGAAACCGTATCAGCTCTGTGACGGTCTGGTCGGGCGAGGGACGGGGAAAGAAGGAACGGCGGATAAACCTTACGAACGCCCAGGGAGCGTTCCTCTTCCAGCTCCCCTTCCCCAATGCCGCTCCGTTGAATACTACTGCCATCATGGAGAAGGCCGGCGTAGAAGAATCGTACTCGCCGGAGATCCTGGACCTCGTCGAGATGCTCGAGAAGAACGGGGTGATCGAGATGATCCCGCCGGTCACCCCATAGCCCTCTCGGCCGCAGCGACGGCATGGATCATCATAGTATCGAATGAGGGCACGGGCACCCGGACGGCCTCTATCAGCAGCGGCAGCTCGGTGCATCCGAGGATAATTCCTTCGGCGCCATCGGCAACCAGCTTGTCGATGATGCCGAGACAGGTATCCCTCGACCCGTCGAGGAACTTCTCTCGGACGAGCTCCTCGAAGATGATCGTATTTAACCCCTCGACGTCATCCTCGCCGGGAATAACGACGTCGATACCGTGCTTCTCCTTCAGGCGCACGCGGTAGAAGTCTTCGCACATAGTGTACTTCGTGCCGAGAAGCCCTATCTTTTTCATCCCGGCAGCCTTTATTGCTTCCGCTGTCGTGTCAGCTATATGAAGAAGGGGGATATCCAGAGCTGCTTCGACCCTGTCGGCGACGATGTGGATTGTGTTCACTGCCAGAATAAAAAAATCCGCTCCGGCTCCCTGGACGCGTTTTGCTATTTTTACGACCTCGTCGCCGACGGCGTCCCAGCCGCCTTTCTCGAGAATGTCGTACATTTCGGCGAAATTGACACTGTACATGACGATCTTCGCCGAGCTGCTACCACCCATCCTCTCCTGGACGGTCCTGTTCATGATCCGGTAGTACTCGACCGAGGAGGTCCAACTCATCCCTCCAAGCATCCCTATAGTCTTGAGCGGCATATCACTCTCCTTCGGCAGGAACCATCTCTGTCACCCTGGCATCCTCGTCTAACGGGAACGTCAGTTTACCCCTCCATATTATATCAGGTGTGTCGGTATTGATACGATTTGCCAGCAGCACCGCCGCCTCGATAGTCTGGCGCAGGCTCTCGAGCTCCCACTCCGGGTCGTACTCGTCGTCGACGGTGTGGTAGTCGCCGATAAAAAACTCGTAGAGATGGTTGATTCCACTCTCGAAATCCTGCCCCGCCGAGATCCATATCGACGGGATCCCCTTGCGGGCGAAGCTGAACTGGTCGGAGCGGTAGAAGAATCCGCGGTCGGACATCTCGAACTCCGAGTACCCGAGGCCCATCCGGTCCGCCACACCGATAAGGAGTTCCTCCATCGTCGAGAACTTCGAACCTACCCCCATGAGGCTCGTCGCAGGGCCCCAGACAGGCGATGACTCGAAGTTGATGTTGCACACAATGGATTCGGGAGCGAGGTTGTCTGCAAAGTATTTCGACCCGAGAAGACCTG
>JAUWMD010000268.1 GCA_030613345.1 Candidatus Krumholzibacteriota bacterium | reverse complement strand
ATTCTAGCCGGCGACGACGGTAACAAGCTTGAACATCGGAAGGTACATCGCTACGAGCATCCCTCCGACGACCGCTCCCATCACAACGATCATTATCGGCTCGATGGCGGCGGTAAGCGCCTCGACGGCCGAATCGACCTCGTCATCGTAGAAATCCGCTATCTTGTCGAGCATCTCGTCCAGTGCGCCCGTCTGTTCCCCTACTGAGATCATCTGGACGACCATCGGCGGGAAGACGCCGCAGGCCTTGAGCGGCTCGGCGATCGTGTTACCCTCACTGATGCTCTGTCTCGTCTCCATGATGGCCCTCTCGAGGACCTTGTTGCCGGCCGTGCGGGCCGTGATCTCGAGGCCGTTGAGGATCGGTACACCGCTTGAGATCAGAGTGCCGAGCGTACGCGTGAACCTCGCAACGGCGCCCTTTCGGACGACGTTGCCGAGGATCGGGAAGTTGAGCAGGATCTTGTCGAGCCTGTACTGCCCGCTTTCGGTCGCGTAGTACCTCTTCAGTCCGATGGCGCCTCCCACACCGACTGCGAGGAGCAGCCACCAGTTCGCACGAAGGAAGTCACTGAGCATCATGACGATCATCGTCGGGAGCGGGAGCTCGCCGCCGAAATCGCTGAACATCTTGGCGAAGGTCGGGATGATGAACATCAGCATGAACATCGTCGCTCCGGTGGCGACGCAGAACACGATCGTCGGATAGGTCAGGGCGCCCTTGACCTTGCGCCTCAGTGCGTCTGCCTTCTCGAGATATACGGCCAGACGGTTGAGGATCAGGTCGAGGATACCGCCGGCCTCGCCTGCATCGATCATATTGACGAACAGCTCGCCGAAGCACTTGTGCTTGCGCATCGAGTCCGCCAGCGTCAATCCCGACTCGACGTCCGACATCACATCGGAGACAACTTTCTTGAAGTTGGGCTTCTCGATCTGACTCGAGAGGATATCGAGGCACTGGACCATCGGCAGTCCGGCATTGATCATCGTCGCGAACTGCCTCGTGAAGATCCCCATGTCCTTGACCGTAATCCTGTTCCCCATGCCGAAATTGATCTGGATATCCTTCGGCTTGTGACGGATCGACGTGATTATGATCTTCCGTTTACGCAGGTGATTGATCAGTTCCTGCTTGTTTTCACACTTGAAATCACCGGAAAGAACTTCGCCCGTCGGCGTTCTTCCCTTCCACAGGAATGTAGTCGCCATCGGTTTCCCCCTTACAGAATCACTTCTTGAACTGGTAGTCGCGCGCGTTGAAATCGGTACCGCTGCCAGGACCCTCGCCTAGCATCTGCTGCAGTTCGACAAGATCGCTGCTCCTTCTCAGAGCCTCTTCCTTCGTTATCTTCCTGTCGCAGAAGGCCTGGAAAAGACCCTGGTTCATCGTCTGCATCCCGAATTTATGACCGGCCTGCATCAGGCCGTATATCTGGTGGACTTTATCGTCTCGAATCGTAGCCCGGATCGCGGGCGTGCACACCATCACCTCGCAGACCATGACCCGGCCTTTTCCCGAGGCGTGCGGTATGAGCTGCTGCGTCACGACGCCCTCGAGGACGAACGCGAGCTGGGCGCGGACCTGTCCCTGCTGGACCGCGGGGAAGGTATCGACTATCCTGTTTATAGATTCAAAGGTCGAGTTGGTATGAAGGGTGGCCAGGGCCAGATGGCCCGTTTCGGCTATCGTCAGTGCGGCTGCCATCGTTTCCAGATCGCGCATCTCACCGATGAGGATAATGTCGGGGTCCTGCCTCAGGACGTGCTTGAGGGCCGTCGCGAAGTTTACCGTGTCGGCCTTGACCTCTCGCTGGTTCACGATGCACTTCTTGTGCTGGTGGATGTACTCGATCGGGTCCTCGATCGTGATCACGTGCGCCTGGCGTTCCCTGTTGATCTTGTCGATCAGGCTGGCAAGCGTGGTCGACTTTCCCGAACCGGTAGGTCCGGTGACAAGGATAAGGCCTTTCTGCTTCTCTGCAAATGTCCTCACGACGGGAGGAAGGCCGAGCTCCTCGAAGCTGAGGATCTCGAACGGGATCTGTCTGATCGCAACACTCGTGACGCCCCTCTGCTGGAAGACATTCGCACGGAACCTCGACAGGCCTTGTACCCCGAACGAAAAATCGAGCTCCTTCTCGTTCTCGAATCTCTTCTGCTGCTCCTCGGTAAGAACGCTGTAGGCGATCTGCTTGCTGAACTCGGGGGTGACGACGGGATGCGATGTCGGATGTATGAAGCCGTCGACTCTCAGCATCGGCGGCACGCCCGCCGTGATGTGAAGATCGCTTGCCTTCTTCTCTATCATCTCCTGCAGCAGTTCTCTGAGATTCACCATATCTTTCCTTCTTCCCTCCAATGTGATACATCGGCCGATGATCGCTACTGGTCGGTCGTCTCCCTGAGGACCTCTTCGACCGAGGTCCAGCCGGTTTTCAGTTTCTCGACTCCGTCAGCCCTGAGAGTGAGCATCCCTTCCTTTACGGCCTGCTCATTGATCTCTGTCGACGAACATCTGTTGAGTATCATCTCTCTGATTTCCGGTGATATCGGCATGACCTCGTACAGGCCCGTCCTGCCCTTGTACCCCGTGTCGCTGCATTTCGGGCAGCCGATGGGCTCGAAGATCTCGAACGGAGTCTCGTCCAGTATGCCCAGCTCGCGCATCACCTCGGGATGGATCTCTTCCTTCTTCTTGCAGTTCTCGCAGAGCCGGCGGATAAGTCTCTGCGCCTGGATGAGGTTCGTCGAGCTCGCCACCAGGAACGGCTCGATGCCCATGTCGATCATCCTGTTGATCGTGCTCGCAGCGTCGTTCGTATGAAGGGTGCTGAGAACGAGGTGGCCTGTGAGCGCCGCCTTGACGGCGATCGATCCCGTCTCGAGGTCACGGATCTCACCAACCATTATGATGTTGGGGTCCTGGCGGAGGAAGGCCTTGAGCGCCGTGGCGAAGGTCAGGCCTATCTCCTCGTGCACGTTTACCTGGTTGATCCCTTCGAGGTTATACTCGACCGGGTCTTCTGCGGTCATGATGTTGTGGTGCGGAAGGTTTATCTTGTGAAGTGCGGAGTAAAGAGTGGTCGTCTTTCCGCTACCGGTCGGACCGGTCACGATCACCATGCCGTAGGGCGATTCGATCGCCTTCAGGAACTTCTCGAGAGCCTCGATCTGGAATCCGAGCCTGGTCAGGTCTATCTCGAGGTTACTCTTGTCGAGTATTCGCATAACGATCTTCTCACCGTATATCGTGGGCAGGCTGCTGACACGAAGATCGATCTTCTTTTTGCCCAGCCTGATCTTGATGCGTCCGTCCTGCGGGCCCCTCTTTTCTGCGATATCGAGCTCGGCCATGATCTTGATTCGCGAAGTGATGGCGCCTCGCATCTTGATAGGCG
>JAUWMD010000195.1 GCA_030613345.1 Candidatus Krumholzibacteriota bacterium | reverse complement strand
GGCGAGAGGCCGGCGGCCGGCAGGCTCGATTTCACCGCGCTCCCCGGCGGGGATGACGTGCGCTTCTCCACATCGGCGGTCGGCGACTACCGCAGGAATATAAAGGGGCTCATCTCCGACGTCCGCGGGGAGCTCGGCATGGGCAGAAGGGTGTTCCTCTTCTGCGCGAGCGAGATCCAGAGAGAGAGGGCCGAGGAGATCCTCTCCGACGTGGCGCTCGAGATCGATTTCCCGATCGGCGAGATCTCGAGCGGGTTCAGGTGGCCGGCCACCGGCGTGGTCTTTCTCAGCGAGGAGGAGGTGTTCGGCCGGTTCCACAGGCCGTGGCACTCTCCCCGGGCGAGAAGCAGGTCGCTCGTCTACGACCCGTCGCACTTCAAGCCGGGCGACTTCATCGTCCACGTCAGCCACGGCATAGGCAGGTATATGGGAATGCGTATCCTCGAGATCGAGGGGAGCAGGACCGAATGTCTCGACATCAGGTACGAGGGCGACGACAGGCTCTTCATCCCCGTCTCCCAGCTCAGGATGGTAGAGAAATATACGGCCGCCGAGGGGGCACAGCCGGCGCTCTCCCGCCTCGGGAGCGGGGTCTGGAACCGGGCGAAGAAGCGGGCGCGCAAGAGAGCCGGCATGATCGCACACGATCTGATCGAGATATACGCCGCCCGGCAGATAGCCGACGGGTTCGCATGCGGTCCCGACAAGCCCTGGCAGAGGGAAATGGAGGCCTCGTTCCCCTGGGAGGAGACCCCGCACCAGCTGCAGGCGACATCCGAGGTCAAGGCCGACATGGAGAGCGCCATGCCGATGGACAGGCTCCTCTGCGGCGATGTCGGCTTCGGCAAGACAGAAGTCGCCGTGCGCGCCGCGTTCAAGGCGGTGCTCGCCGGCAAGCAGGTGACCGTGCTTGTGCCGACGACCGTACTCGCGCTGCAGCACCAGAACACATTCAGCGAGAGGCTTGCAGGATTTCCCGTGAACATAGCGATGCTAAGCAGGTTCGTGCCGGCCGCAGGGCGCAGGAAGGTCGCGGAGGGAGTAGCCCTGGGGGAGATCGACATAGTCATAGGGACGCACCGGCTCCTCTCGAAGGACATCGAGTTCGCCGACCTCGGCCTGGTGATCGTGGACGAGGAGCACAGGTTCGGCGTCGCCCACAAGGAAAAGCTCAAGAAGATGAAGAAGACGGTCGACGTGTTGAGCATGACAGCCACCCCCATCCCGAGGACGCTCTCGATGGCCATTTCGGGGATCAGGGACATATCGGTGATCGACACACCGCCGCGCAACCGTCTGCCGATACATACCGAGATACTTCCCTTCGACGACGAGAGGATCCGCGAAGCCGTCATGCGCGAGATCGGGCGCGGCGGGCAGGGCTTTTTCGTCCACAACCGGGTGCAGTCGATAGAGGTGATGGAAGGATATCTCGCCAGACTCCTGCCCGATCGCGTTAAGATAGCCCACGCACACGGGCAGATGAAGGAGCGCGAGCTCGAGCAGATAATGATCGATTTCGTCGAGAAGAGATTCGACGTGCTCCTCAGCACGATGATCATCGAGGCAGGCCTCGATTTCCCCAACGTCAACACGATCATCATCAACCGTTCCGACAAGTTCGGCCTCGCACAGCTTTACCAGCTGAGGGGCCGTGTCGGGCGTTCGGACAGGAAGGCTTACGCCTACCTGCTCATTCCGAAGGGCGGCGGCCTGACCGCGATGGCGAGAAGGCGTCTCCAGGCGATCACCGAGTTCGATTATCTCGGCGCGGGCTACCGCATAGCGATGAGGGACCTTGAGATCCGCGGGGCGGGCAACTTCCTCGGCCACCAGCAGTCGGGCCAGATCAACGCCGTCGGGCTCGATCTCTACTCGAGGATGATCAGGGAGGAGATAGCGAGGATGCGCGGCGAGGAGGTCCAGGAGGAGCGGGAGACGAGGATAACGGTCCCGGCGCCCGCATACCTGCCCGACAGCTACGTCACCGACTCGGAGGAGCGGATGGATATCTACCGCAGGCTCAGCCGGGTCCACGGCGTCGAGGAACTCGGCGAGATGCGGAGCGAGCTTATCGACAGGTTCGGAGCGCCGCCGCCGCCGGGCGAGAACATGCTGAAGCTCGTCGAGCTGAAGGCGAGGGCCGTCGCCGCGGGGTTCGAAAGCGTAGAAATCGACACGAAAGGCGTTCTCAAGGCGGTGTTTACCCCGCGCGGCACCCCTTCGCGGAAGGTAATAGCCGAGATCGCGAAGAAGTTCGAGGGAAGGCTCACATTTCACATGGAAAAGGGATTTTCGATGACAGTATCGTCGCGGTCCGGCGAAAAACATCCGGCGGATGACCTCTGGAGCACCCGGCCGGGTGCGGCGGAACTCGAAAGCCTGTTGAATTTATTGGAATTTTTTGATAAATAGCATAGTTTAACAGATAACTGCCGGGTATCCGGGCGCGCGAAAGGCGTTCCCCCGGACGGCCCTGTAAATATGCAAACGGGTGAATCGACGGTCCGGAAGGAGAGAGCATTGAGAAGGACGATATTTGTATTTGCGATTGTTGCCCTGGCCATCGGGGCGGGCTGCGGAGAGAGGGACAACAGCGCGCGGGTAATAGCCAGGGTCGAAACGAGAGAGATCACCGTGGCCGATTTCGAGCTGGTCTCGGAGGCGATCGACCAGAAGTACCTGCCCGAGACGGATGACCTCGAGGGCAAGAAGATCCTTCTCAACCATATGATAAACAAGGAAATCATGGGCCTGAAGGCGCTCTCGCTGGGCTACGATAAGGAGAAAGAGTTCGTCAACTTCTGGAAGCATTACAAGGGCCCGTTTCTCATCGCGCAGCTGATGGATCAGGAGGTGGTCAGGAAGGTGGAGGTCGCCGACGAGGAGATCGCCGAATATTACAAGCAGATGCACTTCGAGTATTCCCTCAGCCAGATCATCGGCGCCAGCGAGGATGAGATCGCCGATCTGAGGGAAAGAGCGATCGCCGGTGAGGATTTCGCCGAGTTGGCGAAGAAGTACTCCCTCGGCATCGGCGCCGAGCAAGGCGGATACGTCGGGGCCAATTCCATCGGCAATATTCACTGGTGGGTGGAGGAGGAGCTCTTCACTATGGAGGCAGGAGATATCTCCGAGCCCCTCCGTACTTCGACCGGATGGGCGATCATCAAGCTGCACAGGAAGCGCAAGGTCGAACCGATAAACGACGAGCAGTGGGCCGCCAGGCGCGTAAGGGCGATCAAGGAGAAGAAGGGGATGGATGAGCTGAAGGCCAGGATCGAGGTTGATATCGGCCTGCAGTTCTTCACCGAGGCGGTCAACATTGCCTTCGACGGCCTGCCCGACGACATCCCGATGAAGGACATAATGACGTACAAGGTCAAGCGCGCGAATGCCCCGAGGCTGAATATTCCCGAAAAGTTCAAGGACATGCTGATCTGTCAGTATTCGGATGGCAGCTACACACTGGCCGATTTCGAGGAGATCTATTACAGGTTAGCGTTGCCCGAAAGGCCCAGGAGACAGTACGGGCGCGAACATGTCGTCCAGACGATGCACAAGATCGTGTTCGACAAGGTCCTCCCCATCTACGCGGAACAGACAGCGAAGCTGCTCGAGATCCCCGAGGTGAAGAAGAACCTCGACTCGAAAAAGGAGAGATTCCTCGTCCAGAGGCTGTACGACGACCAGATCAAGGGAGAGGTCACCGTGACGGACAGGGACATGAAGGACTATTACGCCGAGAATCTCGACATGCTCATCAAACTCGAGATGAGGGACTTCTCCGTCATTATCCTCACCGACATGAAGATCGCCGGCGAGGTGTACCAGAGCGCGATCGAAGGGAAGAACTTCAGCAAGTTGATCAAGAAATTCTCGAAGGACGGGAACGCGAAGGAAACCCTCGGCCGCACGGGGCTTCACATCAAGGGGAACATGGCGGACTACGATGAGGTGGGCTTCGCGCTCGACGGCCCCGGATCGATCTCCGAACCGTTCCAGACCCCGCGTGGCTGGGCGGTGATCAAGGTCGAGGAAGTCGAGAACGAGAGGGTTCCCTCTTTCGGAGAGGCCAGGGACACGATCAAGAAGAACCTCCTCGAGATCAGGTACGAAAATCTTCTGAACGAGAAGCTCGATAAGTGGAGCGAGGATTTCGTCATCAAGATAGATGAGTCGGCGCTCGCCAGGGCCGAGCTCAAAAGGACCAGGCTCTGATCGAAAGGGCCCGGGCAGCGATATGAACGGTCGCAAGGTTCTCTTCGCCGCGCTCATCCCGCTCCTGCTGGCCGTGGGGTGCGGGGGTGAGGACGTGCGCGACGAAACAGCCCTTCCCCCCGACGCCATCGTAAGGGGCGACGGGGAGGTCCTCACCGAGGGCCGCCTCGAGACACTCCTTCCCGCAGGCGAGAAGACGCCCTTTTCAGTCTCGGAAAAAGCTGCCTGGGTGAGACAGTGGGTCGAGATGGAGCTGCTCTGCGGCGAGGCTGTCAGGAGGGGGCTCCACAACGATCCGAGGATCAGGGCGAGGCTTGAGAGCCTCGAGCGGGAGTTCCTCGCCGATCACCTGCTTTTCTTCGAGCTGCGCGAGATGATCGAGGTCACCGAAGAGGAGATCGAGGAGTATTTCGAGGATCACAGGAACCAGTACATCTACGAATACAGGGTCAGTCACATAATGGTCGACACGCACGAAGAGGCGCTGCAGGTCCAGGAGCTGCTGAAGACGAAAAGCTTCACCCGGGTCGCCAACAGGTACTCGGTCGATCCGGTCGCGAGACGCGGCGGGGATCTCGGCTACCTGACGAAGGGGAACATGATACCGGCTTTCGAGACGGTGATATTCGACATGAAGCCGGGCGGGGTCAGCGGGATCGTCCAGTCCGAGTTCGGGTTTCATATAATAAAACTCGTCGGCATGCGCGAGGCGCAGGTCGGTGTAGAGTTCGCCGACGTCCGCGAGAGGATATTGAACGGGCTGGTGATGCGAAGGAGGGACGCCGCGTACCGGGAGCTGATCGACAGGCTTCG
>JAUWMD010000013.1 GCA_030613345.1 Candidatus Krumholzibacteriota bacterium | reverse complement strand
ATGGGTTACCAATGGACCGATATGACCTACCAGGAAAAGGAGGCGGCCGGGACGGGATCTGTCGTTTTTGTTTTTTCCCTGATCTTCGTATTTCTGATCCTGGCCGCCCAGTATGAGAGCTGGTCGCTGCCGGTGAGTATTATGCTCGGTACACCCTTCGCGATCCTCGGGGCTTTCCTGGCGCTGTTTATTTCGAGGCTTTTCAGCGAGAGCTTCGAATCGAACGTGTTCGCACAGATATCGCTGGTGATGCTGATCGCCATGGCGGCAAAGAACGCGATTCTCATCGTGGAATTCGCGAAGCTCGAGTTCGACAAGGGGCTGTCCCTCTTCGATGCGGCCATACAATCGGCCGAGATGCGGTTCAGGCCGATCCTCATGACTGCGTTCTCTTTCATACTAGGGGTAATGCCCCTCGTTTTCGCCGCTGGAGCAGGGGCGGAAGCGAGAAAGGTGATGGGCATGGCCCTGATCGGAGGCATGGTGCTGGCTACCCTGCTTGGAGTCTTTTTCTATCCCATGCTGTTTGTTTTCATCGGACGGGTGGCGAAGTACGAGAAGAACCGGACTCCTGCTGCTGCGGACGGTGCGGAAAAGTGATGAATACAGGAATAAAGACAGGGCTCGTCATCATCGCCTCGGTCCTGGCCGGCTGCGCGCTCGGTCCCGATTTCGAGGAACCAGTCGTCGATACCCCGGAGGCATACCTTTCCGATTCGCTCAAGGTCGATACCCAGCTCGAGCTTTCATGGTGGGACCTTTTCGATGATGCGACCCTTGATTCTCTGATCAGCATCGCTCTGAGCGAGAACAGGACAGCCCTGATCGCGGCGAGCAGGATAGAGGAAGCGCGGGCGGCTCTTGGATTCACAAAAGCGGATATCTATCCGAAGATCGATATCCAGGGGAGCGCTTCGAGGGGCAATCTTGCGGGGACGAATCAGACCGAAGCGATAAACGAAAATTACTTTCTCGCTCCCGTTTTGAGCTGGGAGATCGACTTCTGGGGTAAGTTCCGGCGCTCCAACGAGGCGGCGGCTTCCGTACTTCTGGCTACCGAGTATTCACTAAGCAGCGTTCAGATAAGTCTTGTCGCAGAGGTGGCAAGGACATACTTCCTGCTCCTCGATTACAGGAACAGGCTTGCGATATCGGAGCGGACCCTGGAATCGAGGATGGGAAGCCTCGACATAATCCAGAAGCGGTTCGACCAGGGAATCATCCCCGAGCTTGACCTGAACCAGGCCCAGATCCAGAAGGAGATCGCGGCGGGCGCTATACCGGTGCACAGGCGTCTAGTTGCGGTAACGGAGAACGCACTGAGCGTTCTTCTGGGCAGGCCGCCCGTCAATCTGGAACTGCGGGGCGATATCCTCGAGTGGTCCGTTCCGCCCGACATCCCGCCGGGACTTCAATCAGGACTCCTCGAGAGGCGGCCGGATATTCTCGAGGCGAAGTACCTCGTCCGGGCGCAGAATGCCCGGATCGGAGTAGCGCAGGCGATGAGGCTGCCCGCTATCAGCCTGACGGGGATCTTCGGCCTGGCCAGCGACGACCTTTCTTCCTTCACGACAGGTGAGAACGCGTGGTCCGTCTCGGGGACCCTGGTCGGCCCCCTGTTCAATTTCGGGAAGAACAGCAGGCGGGTCGATATCGAGAGGGAGAGGACGAGGCAGGCCCTTTTGCAGTACGAAAATACCGTGCTGGAGGCATTCAGAGAGGTAGAGGACGCGCTCATCAGCGTCCAGACCTACAGGGAACAGATGGAAACAGTCGAGCGGAAGCTCATAGCGGCGAGAAATGCCGCCAGATTATCGGCAGAACGGTATGACAAGGGAGTGACGAGCTATCTGGAGGTCCTCGATACGGAGAGGACCCTGTTCAGTGTCGAACTCGAGCTCTCCGAGCTGAAACAGACCTTTCTGAATACCTACGTCAGGCTTTACAAATCGCTCGGCGGGGGATGGACCTCAGGGACGCAGGAGGATATCTCCGAGTGAATTGGATATCCCGGCCGACCTGATCTACGTGCCATCAGAACTGACGTTATCTCCACACCAGCGGATCTCAAATGGGCTACGGCCGCTCGCGGTCGTAAGCCTCCAGTTCCTCGATCCAGGCGTCGCGCTCTTCCGCCGGCACGAAGAAAGTGAATTGCCCCACCGCTCGTTCCATCCGCATGAGATCGGTCAGGTAGTTGTTCACCGCGTCAGCGGCGGCCAGGTCGGTGTTGAACGAGTTGGTCTGGGCGTCGAGGAGATCCACGAGACTGACCAGGCCGAACGTGTAGTTATCGGCCACGAGTTTCAGGTTCAAGCGTGCCGCCTCCGCCGCCTTGCGTGCGAGGTCGATAGTCAACCGGCTCGAAGCAACCAGGAAGACCGCATCGCGCACATTCCGATCGACGCGCTGGGCGGCTGCTTCTCGAGCGCGTGTCAGGCGGTGCGTTTCCTGGGTAGTGCGGTGCGTCTCGGCGATCCGGGCGCCGCCCTCAAAGAGCGGAAGTGACAGAAATACGCCCACGTTCCATGAGGTCTCGTCAGAGGCGCCGGGATCGGTGGTGGGGGAGCCCTCACCGCCACGGGAGAATACCTGGCCCACCGAACCCTGGAGTCCGACGTCAGGTATCCAGAACGACCGGGTGGCCGCCGAGTGAGAGCGCTCGGAGGCCAGGATCGCGGCATCGAACTGCTGCAGCTCGGGCGAGCCGACGAGGCCTTTCTGCACAAGGAAGTCGCGCAGGATATCGAGGCTGCGTGGATCCCGCGTATAGCGGTCGATCCGGGAGTCGATCAGGGTGCTGTACTGGTCGCCCAGGGTCGTGTCAACCAGCTCGAGGGGAGCCTCCAACGGGCGGTTCAGCACACGGTTGAGCTCGACCGCGGCCAGCCGCCGGTTGACAGCGGCCTCCATCACCAGCGCCTGCTCGGCGGCGATCTTGCTCTCCCAACGGTAAAGCTCGGAGCGATTGGCCTCGCCCACAGAGACACGGACCTGTGCGCGCCCGAGATTGCTGCGGCTGAACCCGAGGTTCTGGCGCTGGATCTGCAGCCGCGTCTGTGCGCGCAACACGTCGATGTAGGCGGTGGCGGCTTCCAGGCCCACGTCCAGACGGACCTTGTTCAGCTCGCCGATCCTGGCATCCTGCAGATGCTTCTCGATAGAGTAACCCGACCAGGCGCGATCCGAGTAGATGATCTGAGTGAGGCTGGCGTTGCCGCTGAATGTGCGCTCTGAAAGGGGGGGGAAGAAACTGGCAGTATTTTCGTCGACCAGCTGACCGCTCAACCCCAGATTGATCTGGGGGAGCAGCTCGGACATGACGACTTTCACTTGCTTGTGACCTGCAGCCACGGCGCTCTCTTCGGCGGCGATGTCGCGATTATGGCTCTGGGCCGCGGCCATGGCGGCATAGAGGTCGATGCGTTCAGTGCCCGGCTCGATGAGCTCGTCGATTATCACGGCCTCGATTATCGTCTCAAACGACGGCGAAACGCCGATCAGGTTGGCGGTCCGCAGGTTAAGAAACAGTCTGCCGTCGCGCATCATCATCACCGGGATATCGGCCGCTGCCTCTCCCGAGAGGATCCGTTGCGCGACCAGGGCCACGCGTCGGTACATGCGCCGTCTCCAGTCTTCGGGAGCCACACCCAGCAGGGCACCAGCGCGGACCTCCGGTTCACCGATCAGTGAGAGCACAGGCAACCTTCGCTCGGTGAAGGCCGCCAGCAACACGGCGATATCGGCCGAGGACATATCGATCATGGGCATCAGGTAGATGGCGTCGGCATCATCCGGCAGATCTTCCAGGATGGATTCCACGGTGCCGCCGCCCGTCACAAAACTCGTGCGGCTGTCGGTGACCCGATCCAGGGCCGAGCCGTCGCCCGGCAGTGCGGCCAACCAACCGGCGCTGCCGGTCACCACGAGGTAGTCGTATTCCACCACAAGGTCCAGCGCCGCGATATCAGCGCTCAGCAGGTTGCCTACCGTGATATAGGTGAAGTTGTGGAGCCCGCTCGCGCCGTCCCTGAACGGAATTCCCTGGATCTCAGGATCCAGGACCCAGCTGCCGATCACGGGATGGGCGAGGTCAGAAAGACGGCCGGCTTCCCGCGACCCCAGTGGGCCGGTTGCCACGATCAGGTCGACCTGTCTGTTTCCAAGGAGTGTTTTCAGGGCTGCCTGGACCGACTCGATGGTGCCATCGGCGGTCAGGTCGAGTTCGGTCGGCATCTCCACGGTATAGTCCACATCGAGGATACGGCCGATCTCCAGCCGCAGGCTGTCGCGGAATCCTACCGCCCAATCGGCCGCGGAACGGTCGTGCACGAAGGCTACCCGCACCACGGGAAGCGACTGTGCTTCCGCCCGCACCCCTGCCACCGTATTGATCACCAGGAAGGCCAACACCAGGACCAGCAGACGTCTGTTCACGAAGATTCCTCCAGGGTTTCGGATCCGTTCTTGTCGGCTTTCGCTTTATAGATAATGGAGTAGAAGACCGGCAGCACCACCATGGTAAGCACCGTTGCGAAGGTAAGGCCGGCCGCCACGGTCACTGCAAGGGAGTTGACGAAGGGGTCGGGGAAAAGGGGCGCCAGGCCAAGCACCGTCGTGGCCGCGGCCATCGACACGGGGCGAAGGCGGCTAACGGCCGAGGAGATGACAGCGTCGTAGATTCCTCTGCCCTCGCCGGTCCCGCTGTTTATCTCGTCGATAAGCACGATGGAGTTCTTGATGATCATCCCGATGAGGCTCAGGAAACCGAGCAGGGCCAGGAACCCGAATGGCAGGCCGGTGCCCAGAAGGCCTATCGTCACGCCGACGATTCCCAGCGGAACGATCAGCCAGATCACCAGGGTCTGCCGCAGCGAATTGAAGAGCAGAACAACCATGACGATCATCATCAGGATGAACACAGGCATGCTTCCGGCCAGGGATGCCTGGGCTTCAAGCGTACTCTTGTTCTCACCCCACCATTCCATGCTGTAACCGGTGGGCATGTCCAGTGCCTCGACCTGGGGCCGGACCCGGGCCAGGATGTTCGAGGACAGGCCGTGTTCAGGGTCGCAGAGGACCGTGATCGATCGTTTACGGTTGGTGCGGGTCATGATCTGGTCCTCCCAGACCGTCTCGAATCCCGCCACCCCCTGGGTCAGCGGGATCGATTTTCCGGCCACCGGACTCCAGATCTGCAGATTCTGGATGTTACTGATGTCAAGGCGATCCGGTTCGGGGGCGCGGATGATAATGGGAATGAGGTCGATACCCTCACGGAAGACACCGACGGTGACACCTTCGAATCCCTCGAGCAGGGTTCTGGCCACATCGGTGCGCGTGATCCCGTTGAGGTTCGCCTGCTCCTTGGCGATTATGGGAACCACGACCTTCACCGGTTCGCCCCAGTCGGTCCGGATGTTGAAGGCGTCTGGATCGGCGTGGTAGATAGCCTTGGTCTCACGGGCGAGGCGCCGCAGTTCCGAGGGATCGTCGCCGATGATCTTCACCTGCACGGCGCCCAGTTCCGCCGGACCGTTGATGAAACGCTTCACCGCGGGGATACTCTCGGGGTAGTTGTCCTCGATCCAGTCCTGGATCTCTTCTTTGAGCCGGGTGATCTGCTTGTAGTCCTCCACCTCCACCTGCATCTGGGCGTAGCCGCTGTTGGCCTTCTCCGGGTTGTAGGTCAGCAGGAAGCGGATGGCGCCCCCGCCGATCGTAGACGACACGTGGTCGACCCCTTCGAGCGTCATGATATGCCGCTCGATCTCGTTGATGTCGTGTTCGACCGTATGGATGCTGGTGCCCTGGGGAAGCCAGTAGTCCACCAGGAACTGGTTCCGCGACGATTCGGGGAAAAAGCTCCCTTCGATGGTGCCGAATCCATAGACCGAGGCGCCGAAGATCACCAGCACGACTAGGACCGATACCCAGCGGTACCGGATGACCCCGCCCAGCAAGGCCTTATATTTGTTATAGAAACCGGTGTCGTAGGGATCAGAGGCGGCTTTGCCATCCTTGGGCGTTTTGACCTTGAGGAACCGGGTGGCGAGGAAGGGCGTGATGGTGACCGCGATGACCCAGCTGAGGGTCAGGGAGACCAGGATCACCGAGAAAAGCGAGCGTGTGTACTCGCCGGTCTTGTCCTGGCTAGTGCCCACCGCGGCGAAGGCCAGGATGGCAATGAGGGTTCCTGCCAGCAGGGGGATGGCGGTCTTGCCGACCACATCGATGGCCGCTTCCCGGGGACTCTGGCCCTTGCCCATCCTGATGAGCATGCCGTCGACCACAACGATGGCGTTGTCGACCAGCATGCCCAGGGCGATGATCAGCGCTCCCAGCGAAATCCGCTCGAGGATGACCCCCTGGTACTTCAGGAATATGAAACTGCCGCAGATCGTCAGCAGCAGGATGAACCCGATCAGCAGTCCGCTGCGCAGGCCCATGAAAAACAGCAGCACCACGATGACGATGAGCACGGCCTCGGCCAGGGAGATCACAAAACCGTTGATCGATGTGATTACCGCGTCCGGCTGCATGGCGATTATACCAAATTCGATCCCGAGGGGGACCTGCTCCTGAAGTTCAGCCATACGTATCTTGAGCGCTTCGCCCATGATCACGACGTTGCCGCCGGCCACGGTCGAGATGCCCAGGCCGACAGCATCTTTACCGTCGAAGTGCAGGATCATCGAAGGAGGATCCTTGTAGCCGCGGCGCACATCGGCCACGTCGCCCAGGTGGATCTGCGATCTTCCCGAAACACTGCTCAGTACCAGGCGCTCGAAATCCTCTACAGACCCGAAAATCCCTGTGGGATCGATCGTGATCAGCGACGGTCCGATCTCCGCCCGCCCGGCATTGGCCGTGAGGTTGTGAGCCCGCAGTTCCTCGAGGATGGCCGAGGGCGGGACGCCCAATTGGGCCATGCGATCGCGGTCGAGTTCGATGTACATCACCTCGGGCTGTATCCCGAAAAAATCCACCCGCGACACGTCCTGCACGAGCGCCAGTTCCTTGCGCAGGAACTCGCCCACATCCTTGAGCTGGGCGAAGGAGTAGTCCTCACCGGTAATGGCCAGGAAGATGCCGTAGACGTCGCCGAAGTCGTCGTTCACATTTGACGGCCCGGCGCCCGGCGGCAGTTGAACCTGAACGTCGCCGATCTTCCGCCGCAGGACGTCCCAGACCTGGGGCAGGAGCTCGGCGTCGTACTTGTCATTCATACGAACCTTGACGATGGACATGCCGCGCATGGAGGTGGACTCGAAGATCTCCTTGAGCTGCCCCATCTCCTGGCCGGCCTTTTCGATGCGGTCGGTGACCTCTTCCTCCCCTTCCTCTGCGGAGGCGCCCGGATAGGGCGTGGTGACGATGGCGTCCTTGATGGTGAATTCCGGGTCCTCGAGCCGGGGCATGGTCATAAACGACTGGATGCCGCCGAGCAGCAGAAGGGCGATGATGACCCAGCTGACGATATTCCTGTCCATGGCGATTTTTGCGAGATTCATTCCGGCCTCCCTTTATTCGCCCAGCGGGCGCACTTTCATGCCCTCGCTGAGGTTGCTGGAGCCCATCACGGTGATCTGGTCGCCGTTCTGCAGTCCCTCAAGGATCTCGATCTCGTCGCCCGTCATCCGGCCCACGGTCACGGCGCGGCTGCTCACGGTGCCCGAGGCCTTGTCAAAGACCCAGACCGTCGCCTGGCCCCCCTCCCCGGCCACCACGGCGGCCACTGGGATGAGTGTGGTGCCCGCGGCGCCCTGCATGTGGATGATGACCTTGGCGGTCATGCCGGAGGTGATCGAAAGTCCCGCCGGGGCCTCGAAGCCAAGGGTGACTTCGTAGGTGCGCGTCACCGGGTCGGCGGTGTTCCGCAACTCCTTCACCCACGCCTCGATCAGGCGGCCGGCCGCGGCCGACACCTCCACCCGGGGTTTGAGTTTCTCGGTCATGTCCTCGACGCTGCCAAGGTCGCGTATCCGCAGGTACTCCGACTCGGGGAAGCTGGCCTTTATTTCCAGGATGGAGTCGTCGTGGAAGATCACCACGGCCTGCTTGGCCTCCACGTTCTCATAGTTCTCCACGAGGCGTCCGGCGATCTTGCCGTCGTAGGGTGCGTGGAGACGCGTGTCGCTCAGCGCCTTCTCGGATTGCTTCAGGGTCGCCTCGCGGACCTCGAACTGGCGGCGCACTACCTCGAGATCACGCAGCGAGATGGCGTCGCGTTCGTAGAGCGTGCGGTTGCGCTGGTAGTCGGCGCGCGCCTCGTTGCGCCGGGCCAGGTCGCGATCACGGGCGGCCTCGTAGTCGCGGGGATCGAGAGCCGCAACGAGCGCGCCGCGAGCCACGGCCTGACCTTCTATGGCGTGGAGCTCGATGATACGGCCGGGTACCTCGAAGCTCAGCTGGATTTCCTCGAGGGAGCGGACCCTGCCGGGATACTCCCGGGTGCCTGTGCCTGTGCCTGTGCCGGCGCCAATGATCATCATCTTGACTGGCCGGACGACCTCCTTGACTTCTGGCGCTTTCTTGCCGCAGCCGCCGACCAGGAGGCTTGTTGCCGTAAGCGTCAGCGCGGCGGCCAACACGAGAGAACGGACGCTCCAGTGGCGTCGTTCGGTACGGTGCTTCATAATGACCCCTTTCCAGACATGGTCCGGTGTTTTCGGAGATGTCTTCAGGAAGAACCTGTGTATATACTCAAGGTTGACAATTGAAAGCAGTAATAGGAAAAATATGTGTACCATCGTGATATAGCACATCTATAATTGAAACAGCGTAATGAGTCAACAGGTTTGAGGCGTGGAGCCCCCCCCCTTTTTGCGCAAGGGAATGGTATAAAGACACCGTTTCCACTTCCCCTTGATCGACCCTGTTCTAAAACTGACCGTGCGTATGTCTTGTCAGGAACATTGATGGCGCTGAGGCGTATTCAATACTATGACAAACAATTACGTGTCGGGTTTTCCTTACAGGAGGGAAGGGATGAAACAGATCCAATTTTCATTATCTGTCCTGGCCGCTCTGGTTGTGATTTCCGGGGGCGTGTCCGCAGGGACGGTCGATTTCGACCCCGAGCTCTGGGAGATGCAGGGTGCGGCAGTAGTCGAGCACATGGGAAGAGCGAGCATCGTCGGGTTCGCATATCTGAAGGATGTAGAATTCAAGAACGGCGTGATCGATGTCGATGTGGCCGTCGACGGACGGCGGTCATACCCCGGGATAAACTTCAGGATGAAGTCGCCCACGGATTATGAGCGCTATTACATGCGGCCCCACAGGACATGCGGACAATACCCCGATGTACATCAGTATACTCCCGTCATAAACGGGATCGCAGGGTGGCAGCTCTATAATGGGAACGGATTTACCTCGGGCGGAGAGATCCCGACGGGCGAATGGATTCATCTGAGGATCGAGGTTCACGGCACACAGGCGCGGGTATTCCTCGGTGATATGGAGAACCCGGTTCTCGAGATCGACGAGCTCGTCCACGGCATAAGCAGGGGAAGCGTCGGTGTGAACGGGCCGCGGGACGGGACGGCATATTTCTCGAATTTCAGCTACAGGGCGGACGACGGTCTCGAATTCGAATCGCCGCCGGTGAGCTTTCCGTCTCCCGGCGTGATAAAAGACTGGAAGATCGCCGGGCCGTACAAGCTCGGTGACATCGACCTGGAAAAGTATCCGGGTGAACAGGAGATCGGGGAGCCTGTCTGGATAGACGCAGAGTGCGCGGCGAGCGGCCTTGTCGATATCGCCAAATACTTCGGGAGGCAGGGCAGGGAGCCGGACGTCGCCTTCGCGAAGGCCGTCATCGAGTCAGAAGGCGATGAGATCATGGAATTCAAGTTCGGCTACAGCGATGCTGCCGCCGTATTCTTTAACGGGCAGCTTCTCTTCGCCGCCAACTCTTCGTACAGGTACAGGGATCCGTCATTCCTCGGCATCGCCGGCTTCTTCGATGCTCTTTATCTTCCCCTCGAGAAGGGGGAGAACGAGATCCTGATGATGGTCGCCGAGGGATTCGGTGGCTGGGGATTCATGGGTCAGGACGGGAAGGCGATATACACAGGCGAGGGAATCGAAAAGGAGTGGGAGACGGAAAAGGAATTAAAGATCCCCGAGACGGCACTCTACGATGCCGAGCGGGACATGATCTACGTATCGAACTTCGACCGCTTCGATTTCGCTCCCGGTGCGGGGAGACAGTCGATATCGAGGCTCTCGCCCGAAGGGAAGATCATCGATGCCGATTGGGTGAAGGGACTTTCGAATCCGACCGGAATGGCGATAAGGGGCAACACCCTTTACGCCATCGAGCGGAAGGCTTTCGTCGAGATCGACATTGCGAGCGGCGAGGTGATCGCGCGCCACCCCCTTCTCGCGGCGGGTTTTCTCAACGATATCGCTGTATCGGGTGAGGCGGTATTTATATCCGATTCGCGAGCGGGGATCGTGTACAGATATTCCGATGGTGAATTCGAACTCTTCCTCTCCGGGGGGCAGGTGAGCGATCCGAACGGTCTCCATCTGGTTGATGGAACACTCTACATCGGAAACAACGGGGATGGGACGGTCAAAGCCGTCGATCTCGCTGATGCCTCTATTGCGACATTTGTTACGCTCGGACCGGGCATCATCGACGGCATCGAATCTGACGGCTCCGGCGGGCTGCTCGTCTCGCACTGGGAAGGCCGTTTGTACCGTGTCAACCAGGCGGGAGAGATCTCGAGGATATTAGATACGACTTCACCAGGACTCAACATCGCCAACTTCGGCTACGACGGGAAGAGAAAGAGGGTGATTATCCCTACATTCTCGAGCAACTCGGTGATATCATACAGCATGTCGCATTGAACAGCAGCAGGGAGTCATGGAAATAAGAAGATTCATTGAGCAGGATAGGAAGGACGTCATCTCGCTCTGGCGAAGGTGCGGCCTTCTCGTGCCGTGGAACCATCCCGACCTTGACATCGACAGGAAACTACGGGTGCAGGGCGAGCTCTTTCTCGTCGGAGTGATCGACAACGAGGTAGTCGCGACCGCCATGGGAGGTTACGAGGGGCACAGGGGATGGATCAACTATCTCGCCGTGGACCCGGGGATGAGACGAAAAGGGCTGGGCAGGATAATGATGGAGCATATCGAAGCTGGTCTGCGCGATATGGGATGCCCTAAGATCAACCTGCAGGTGAGGGAAAGCAACCTCGATATCATCAGGTTCTACGAGAGGATAGGGTACAGCAGCGACCATGTCATCGGCTTCGGCAAGAAGCTCTCAGAGGACCCCGAATACGACATCGATCAAGTATAATTGACAATTATTTTCCCATGATGCAGAATTGTAACGTTGTACCATTGCAGTAACATGCGTTGACAGGTGGTGAACTGATGACTTCCAGAATAATTCTCATCATCGTTGTGATCTCGATGATGTTCGCGTCTATCCAGGCAGGTGCCGAAAAGAAGGCCGAAGAGGCGAAGAAAGAAGACCTCGAGGCGACGATCGCCCATCTCCTCGAGTTCGTCAGCACATCCGACGTCGTCTTTATCAGGAACGGCAAGGAGCATTCGGCCGAGGATGCGGCTAAACACATAGAAAAGAAATACAACCACTACAAAAAGAAGATAAAGACGCCTGAGGATTTCATCGAGCGCAGCGCGACGAAGAGCATGATGAGCGGCAAGCTCTACCAGGTAAGATTGAAGGACGGAACGGTCATCACGAATAAGGACTGGCTGACCGCTGCGCTGGAAAGATACAGGAACCCGGCCGCAGATGCGGCCGCAGACAGTGTGACTGACGCTCCCCCCGACACGACAGAAAAAGGAGAAGAATGCGAGCCCGATTCATTAGAACAGTAACGCTGTTTCTTTCTGTTTTTTCGTTGTCCAGTCACGCAATCGCGGAGACTGTAGAACCCCCGGCAAAAGGTGAGATGGTCGAGTCGATGAGCTTCCCGAAGAAGTGGATGCCGCGGCTCGGGGTATCGTATGTCCTCAACAGATCGGGAGAGGAGAAGCACGGCGGCGGCGAGCTCAACCTGTCTGTATATACCGACATACTCAATCCCAACCTCGGTGCCCTCGGCGCTGTCCTGGAAGGGTATGCAGGGCAGTCAGCCGGTGATTCGCGTAACGGGATAAGGCTGATGGCCGCGATGAAGTTCTTCATGTTCCAGGTCGGGGGGGATTACTCCTTTCAGAACAATAAGTGGAATACTATCTGGTCGTTCCAGTTTCCCCTCAGGCGGGGGGGGATCTTCGGAAAGGGAGGGGACTTCCGTATCGACTGGTTCCCGGGGCGCGGAAATTCCTTCAGCTTCGGGCTGAACGTGCCGATCGGGCAGCCCTACAAGGGCAAGACGCGCCCGAAGAACGCTCACGTGACACTTCCGAAGAGGAAAAGGAAGAAGGATCCGGAGTTCGAGCCGTCCGGCGATCTCGAGGCCGTCATATCACAGATCGAAAGATCGGCTTTCGCTATCCAGCAGTACACGACCTTCTTCTCCGATGATGAATTCTCCCTCGATAAAGAAGATGATCTCGAAAAGATCGAGGGCGGCGTCGTCGAGTTCAAGGAAGCTTTCCATAAGACCGATGAGTTCCACCCGGAGGGACATACATTCAACGCGGTGATTAATGGTTATCATACGCACCTGGAAAGGGCCTTTCTGCTCGCTTCAGGGGAAGACCGGCAGCTCGGTGCGAGGACGGCCGATCTGGCGAGAGAAATGCTCCTCGACGAGATACTCTTCCCGTACAACAGGCTGCTGGGGCAGAGGAAGAAGGAAGAGACGATCCTCGGTCTGGCCATCGAGGCGAAGGAGAAGTTTGCAGAGGGTATTCAGTCCGATATCTCTGTCAATGCCGATGAATACGAAGCATTGAACTTTCTATTCTCGAAGCTGATCGACATCGTTGAAGAGAACCGCAAGCAGCTCAAGGATGACTGGCAGGATTCGAGGCTCGTATGGCTGCCCCTTCACTATTCATTTGATACCTATCAACATGACACACAGGATGAGCTCGACGCGATCATAGAAAGGGCGGTCGGCAAGGGGTTCATGGGTGGAAATGACGTCCACTACGTCATCAACGAGCAGTTCCAGTGGGAGCTCGGCAGGATGATCCATGAGGCTGAGGACTACCATGTCCTCTGGATCCATGACTACAGGGGGACGAACAATCTCGGCGATCCTGACGTTGTCGGTTACAGGATGTCGACGGGCGGATACCTCAAGGCGATCATCAACAATGTGCGTAAGTACGATAAGACGGGAAAGATGCCCGTCTACATGGTCATACTCGACCAGTTCTACTTCGAGGCGGGACACGGGAAGCTCTGGCTGGAATTCCTCGAGGATCCTCTCGACAGGAAGATCGATCTTCCAAAGGGATTCGAGGAGTGGGAGGAGAACATCCTCAGCCTCCAGGCCGAGCTCCGTGCCGCCATCGATTCGTCGGAGGCCCTGAGTGCGGGCCGGGAGGAATACGGGGAAAAGTGGCTTAAGAATCTCGTCAAGGTACACATCAATATCACAAATCCCGCCGACTTCTCGTTCAGAAGCGCGAACATGTTCAAGTACCTCTGGTTCGTTCCAGACATCCTGTTCAGGGATCACCGGAAGATCAGCTTCTACGACCTGACGGAGCTCGATCCCGGCAGGGGTGAGGGGATGTTCACGGGAATGGGTGTGGGCGAACATTACGCGGGCGCTACGTGGGATGACAGGGCGATCCTTGCCAGGGGGCCCGCCGTCCTCGAACTGAAGACCGAGGCCCGGAACCTTCTTCTGTCCCAGGGATTCAGAGAGGACCAGATCCCCGCTCCGCTGCGTCCCATGCCCAAGCCTGATGATTATGACGATAAGGTCCGATTGCTCGAGGAGAAAGGGTGGACCGCTGCTGCGATGCAGCTTCACAACTACACAGGGTTCGGCCAGAAGTGGGACAACGTGGTCAAGGGGGTCCTGTACAACCTGATGCCCTCCGGTTCGTTCATGCTGATCCCCGATTCTCTCTGGAACAGCACCTTCTGGGGATCGATGCTGTTCGGCTCGGCGATGAGAGGGTGCAGGATACATGTCATCGCGCCTTCGCTCGCCAACGCGCCCAGCGACGGCCTGCCGCAGATGGCGAGGGCGAACGAGCTCTTCACGCGGTTTATCCTCCTGAGGAACGAGTTCAGTGAAGAACTTGAGTTCGTGGGAGGATGCTTCAGAGTCGGCGTCTACAATTACGATGGAGATGTCCAGGACCAGATTGGACGTACAGAGGCAATGCTCCGGCATATGGACGAATATGACTGGATCAGCGAGGTATTCCCCTCGCACGAGTCCGTGAGGGGATATTTGGAGGAAGCTATCGATATCCTCAGGGAGGAAGATTACAAAACTACCCATCTTACCGGGGACGCGATCGACAGAAAGCCGAAGATACACCTCAAGGCGCAGTTCTTTTCCTCTCCGCATGTGAACAAGACCCTCATGCCCCTCGAAGGGTGGGGCCCTCTCTTCCGGGACTATATAATTGCCAGGGCGAGTCAGACTGCTCACAGGGATCGATACGTCGATGTAAAGGAACTCCGGGAACAGCTTTCACGCAGGACCCGCCGACTCGTGCGGGAATGGGCGGAGATGTTAAATTCCGAGGATGAGGAGCGGCTTGCCATGTTCCTCACAGTAGGTTCACAGAACCAGGACTACAGGGGAAAGATCATGGACGGCGAGGTCCTCTTTGTCACTTCCGGGCTGAGGGCCGGTGTCGCTCTGCTCGACATGATGGAACTGATACTCGTGTCGACCTGGGTCGATGACCTGGAGACCCTCGACGCACTGATGCCGCCCTACAAGGGTTTTAAACAGAAGTTTAGCAGATACATCAAGCTGGCGCTGTAGTAATGAGGATCGCGCGGGATCTGATGGAGGTAGGTATCACTTGAGGAAAATGCTTATTAAGGCCCTCCCGGCGGCCCTTTTCCTGATATTTGCCTCTTCCGCAGCTCTTGCCCAGACCGACGACTCGCATGTCTACGGGCAGATCGTCACCGACATCAGGTTCATCGGACTGGAGCACACGAAACCTTACATCGTCGAACGTGAGCTCGCCACGAAGGTCGGAGAGCCGTTCACGAAGGAGAACGAGCAGAAGGATTACGAACGCCTCGACCGCCTGCAGATCTTCAGCGAGGTAAAGATATACACCGCCCTTGAGGATGGCGGGCTCGTCGTCTTTGTCGAGGTGAAGGAGACCTTCGCCTATCTGCCCGTTGTAAGCCTTGCCATCAGCGACGCGACCGGCCTTTCGATCGGGGGTGGGTTCAAGTCGGTCAACCTCCTAGGACAGGCGATCTATTTCTCCGGGGTCGCGAGGTTCGGGGGGGAGCTGACAGTGGAACTGGACCTTCGCGATCCGTGGGTGATGGGGAACCACATCGGATATGTGGCCGAATACTATCACCGCAACAGGGATAACGTGATCCACGGGTTCCACGAGACCGCCAACGAGGCCTACTTGCTGGGAAAGGGCTACGTCGGGGAGAACGGTAGGGTGGGAGCGCAGATGTTCTATCAGGGGATCCAGAGCGACCGCGACGGGAAGACCCTTACCCCGGACAACATCGATCATGTCATCTACGGGAGATTCATAGTCGCGTATGACAGCAGGGATTTCTATTCGAATCCCCACGAGGGCTGGTGGTCCAGCGTAGAGATCGTCAAATCGGGGCTGTTCGGCACCGACAGCGATTTCTGGCAGGGCAATTTCGACCTGAGACGCTTCCAGCCCCTGGGGCGCGACCACACACTCGGCCTGTTCTCTCTCTATACCGCTACCAGTGGAAATGTCGGCGATGAGGTGGCCCACTGGCAGACATACGGGATCGGGGGGAGCAATTCGATCCGGGGCTATGACGTCGGCACGAAGATCGGTAAGAACCAGTTCATCAGTACGATCGAGTACCGCTGGAACTTCATGCAGCCGAGGCCGTTCTCATTCTTCGGGGTCACCGCCTCGATGGGAATGCAGCTCGCTTTCTTCACCGACTTCGGTTCCGCCTGGAACACCAGCGAAGAGTTCAAGCCCAACATGCTCTGGGGTGGTGGAGCCGGGTTCAGGCTTATAGTCCCTTATGTCGGGCTGATAAGGTGCGATTTCGGATTCGGCGACAACGATCCCTGGATGATCTTCCATCTCGCGACGGGCGAGAAGGCTGAGCGGCAGAGGGAGAGGGTCAGGTAGGATCGTTCTACAGCGAATCAGGCGGGAGCGGCTTCAGTATCGTCCACAGCGGGACATGATCGCTTGCCTGCCCTTCCTCGAACTTACCCGCGGCGACCACCTCGAAACCTTTCGTGAAGATATGATCCAGCTCCATCTTCCACAGCCCGAACGGCAGGACCCTTGCCGTCCAGCCCACCCCCGAATTCGCTCTGACGAATCCATGAGCGGTGAAAGTTTTCTCGATATCCTTCACGTTTTTCCCGAACGGAGTATTGAAATCCCCTGCGATGATAATATGCGAGTAGTCCTTCGAGACGGCGCGAACGAGCGAGTCGGCCTGCTCGAGCCTCTTGTCGTAGTTCATCCAGAAGGTTTCCGTGTGGACGCTGAACACCCTGATCCTCAGGTTGCACGCGACGACGGTGGCGCCGACAGCGATCCGCTTCTGGTCGTCTGTAGGCTTCGTGTACGGGAGGAGGACCTTCCTGAAATCCTCGATAGGCCATCTCGAGAGGACGGCGTTTCCGAAATCCTTTCCGTGAGCCTTGTGAATTGACGCGGGGTAGTAGACGTATTCGAGATCGAGACTGTCGGCGACGATCCGGACTCCTTCACCGTCCATCTCCTGGAGCAGGATTATGTCGGCGAGCCTCAGGTAGGGGACCGTCCTGAGCTCCTTGATCGCTATGTCTACCTTTTTGCCGTACTTGACGTTGTAGGAGATGACCTTGACCGTGTCGGGGGCGTTCTCCCGAGGATCGCCGCAGGCGTAGTCCCCATCCTGCCTCGGTCCCTCGGGGTCGAGGTAGTTGTTGATTGAGCCGCACGAAACAGCCGCGAGCACCAAAAGGATTAAATATACGGGATATCTCTTCATATCATCAGGTTCAGCTCTGTACGGTTAAAGGATTTCTTGACATCCATATTATTATAATAATAAGTTACTAATAACAATGATATTCAGACAGAACATCATCGTGCCTCGAAAACCGGGGATATGCCACGGCGGAGGGGTACCGGGATGGGCTGAGATAGATTTACGGGAGGTTCAGAAGTGAAAAGAACGGTAGTAATCCTACTGGGTATCGCGGCGCTGGCGGTATCCGGCTGTTCCTCTGTTTCCACGTCCTTCGATTACGACAACCATGCGGATTTTTCAAGACTTCAGACATTTGCATGGATGCCCCGTGAGACCAGTGCCGGCGGCAATGTGCAGCAGGCCCAGATGGATAACAGCCTCTTTACCAACAGGCTCAAGAATGCCGTCAACAGCAACCTCGAAGCCAAGGGATACTCGATAAACACGACGGACCCCGATTTTGTCATTGTCTATCATACCGGTGTGCAGGACAAGGTCAATGTGACGAACTGGGGCTACAGCTACGGGCCTTACTGGGGGCCGTGGGGCGAGTCGGTCGATGTCCATCAGTATACCGAGGCAACGCTGATCCTCGATTTCATCAGCTACGATACGAAGAACATTATCTGGAGAGGCACGGCTCAGAAGGCTCTCTCGGGTAGTACCGATCCTGAAAAGGCCGACGCCAACATCCAGAAGGCCGTCGACCAGCTTCTCGCCAAATTTCCGCCTCAGTAGACGGAAAGGGATATCAGAAACGATCAAAGGCCGCGTCTCCAGTGGATGCGGCCTTTTTATATCCTGATTTTCCTTTACCGCGGAGTCTTCTGGGATATAATCAAATACATGGTCGAAAATCTGAAGCATATCTCGCGAATGGCGGCCTGCGCGGCCATATTTATTCTCGCCCTGGCAGGTGCCGCCCGGGCGCAGTCTTCAGGACACTACCTCGCCGGAAGCTGCGGCATGAATTCGGCGGCCCTGTCTCAGGAGAAGGAGCACGGCGTCAAGACCCTTACTGGATTGTACTATTCGACGAAGTATGCCCGCGACGACGGTAGCGAGATCGACGTCAAGGGGAACCTCGACGTCTTCTTCCAGACCGCCGAATACCGGTTCCTCACCGGGGGGCGTTTTCTCGGCGGCAATTACGGTTTCGCTTTCAACTTCTTCCTCGCCGAGGCCGATTACAATGTAACGAATCCGGACATCCAGGAGGGACCGGTGGGGGTGGGCGATCCCGAGGTAGCGCCGCTTATACTAGGCTGGGAATCGGGCATGGTCAGCTGGATGTTCAAATACAGCTTTTTCGTCCCGCTCGGCAGGTACGATGAGGACGCCGTCGACAATGTGGGGAAGGGGCACTGGAGCCATCTCTTCTCGCTGGGAGGCACGGGACATGCAGGGGCGGACAGTACATGGTCGGGCACGCTGATCTCGAGATACGAGATCAATTCAAGGATCGAGGACCGCGATTTGAAGCCGGGCGACAACGTCATAGTAGAAGCCGCCCTCGGAAAACGTCTCTGGGACATACTGGATCTGGGGGCAGTCGGTTACGGCGTCTGGCAGGTCACTGATAATTCAGGCGGTGCCGTGCGCCCGGAGGACGAGTATAAAAAGGGCAGCGTTCTTGCAGCGGGCCCCGAGATCGCGCTGATCGTGTCGGACAGGGGCTTGGCGCTGAAGTGGCGCGGATATGCCCAGTTCGCCGCGAAGAACAGGTTTCGCGGGTATGAATCGATGATCGAACTTCTCTTCTCTTTTTGACGGGAGACGGTGATGAAGGGCACGCTTTCAAGAAAAGAGCTTCTGGCCAGGATAAAGGAGCTCAAGAGCAGTGCTGGAGAATCCGGCCTGACTTCGGCATGGCGCGACCTCTTCTTCGACCTCTCGATCGACATGCTGTGCGTTATCGGGATGGACGGCCGTTTTATTCATCTCAGTCCCGCATGGAAAAGGATCCTCGGATGGGACGAGAAGGACCTCCTCGGCAGGGCGCCCCTCGAATTCGTACATCCCGACGATCATGAACGTACAATCGAGGCCCAGGAAAGGCTTGCCTCAGGAGAAGAGATCCTCGGATTCGAGAACAGGTACAGGTGCAGCGACGGCTCGTACAGGTGGATCGAATGGAACTCGTTTCCCCTTCCCGAGGTCGAGCTCGTATTCGCCGTGGCTCGTGACATAACACGGGCAAAGGAGACCGAGCGCGAGCTTCGCGAGAGTGAGACGAGGT